>JAYVQZ010000514.1:0-3538 GCA_043776735.1 Deltaproteobacteria bacterium
GTGTTTGGGGTTTTCACTTGTGGCAGATAGCCCTGGAGTGATTGAGGAGGCCTTTGACAAGATCCTGCCGCTATTTTGGGGGGATCATGAGATCGTGGATAAAAAGCGACAGATCCGAGACTTTTTTGATGACGATGCCTTCGACGTCGATGAGGCCCTAGAGAACAATCCCCGGGAGCCTTACTAAGGAGACTATGCTTATTTTAGGGACCCATTCCTCGCAATGGATGTGCCGTTATTTTCTTGGGCCAGATCATCCGTTTAAAATCCGGTTGGTAAATAATTTTTTTCGATGGTTCCAAGCTCGAATAACGGTTCCGTATCAGACAGATCTCTGGATTACCCTCGACCTTTCTGATGGAGTTCAGGAGACGATTTTAAGGTATGGTGCCTACGAACCTGAGGTGGGGCAAAGCCTCATGGCAGAAGCTCAGGAGGGCGACGTGTTTTGGGATATTGGGGCCAATATAGGGGCGGTCTCTTTATTTGCAGTTGGAAATTCTAAAATTCGCGAAGTTCATAGTTTTGAGGCTCATCCTAAAAATTTTTCCGTCCTAAAAAAGAACTTAACCCTAAACCCCGTCGTTCGTGCCTTTGCTCATGGCATAGCGTTGGGCGAGAGGGAAGAAGATCTCTGGATCTATTCTGGTGACAAAGGGAACTGCGGTGCCTCGAGCTTGGAACTCCGCTTGGGCAGTGGGCCGAAGTTTCGCACCACCTGTAAGACGGTGGATCAGGTAATCGCAGCCGGGATTGCGCCTGCCCCGAATCTGTTAAAGATCGATGTTGAGGGTTGGGAGATGGCGGTCTTAAGGGGAGCTAAAAGTCTTTTTGAGGTCAGCCCACCTCGTTCGTTGGTAGTGGAGGCGAAGGCAAGCGTGGACGGGCATTTGGCCAATGAAGATTTGGCCTCTTTTTTAGCTAAGAGGGGCTATCAATGCCGCCATATTGAGAGAGCAGGGAGAAACGTTGAGGCTGTTGAAAACTTTCAGTTCACTCGAAACTAAAGAAGCAAACCGAATTGAAGGCCAACCATCGCAGAAAATTGGTTGAAGCCAAAATCCAACTGAGCGCCTGCGGTTTTAGTTAAGTAAAGGCCGCCCCCTTGCAGCGTCATGTTGAAGCTATTGCCGAACACCCAACGGTTTCCTAGCCCGAATTTCACCGAGATGGCGTTGATTTTCTCTGTGATTTCAATTCCCGTGGCGTCTTTCGCTTTTCCGGTGACCGCATAGAGGCCGACACCCGTAAAAAAATACAAGCGCCGATACCTTTCTTTAAAATAGTAGTGCATGAAAAGGGACGCGCCTATGATGGTCAGTGCGGAACCCGATGTGGCATAAAAGGGTTCAATTCCCATTGTGGTTTTTGAGGCCACCGCGTATTCAATGGTGAGCGGGATTTTAAAATAGGTGGCCGGGGCAAAGATCACAATGCCGGTGGATACGTTGAGCTTTTGTTTGATCGGGGGCTTTCCCCCTTTATTTCCCCCGGCGGAAACGTCGTTCTTATTCGCTGCTAAATTGAACTTATCATTGCCGCGCACCAGTAACCGCTCGTCGGCATTGAACTGCGAAGTGCCTTTCATGATGCGCACTTCAACGGAGTTGGAGTCCGAAGAAATGACAGCGCCGCAAGCTACAGTCTTACGATTGCGATAGATGCAAAGCCCCTCCCCGGGAGTGTAAAGCGCCGCCTCGGCGGTAAAGCGAAGGATGAGCCGATTGCCAGAAACGCTCTTCACGGCAACTTTATAAACGGTCTCTGCAAAAGCCGCTGGTGAAAGAACAAAGACGAAAAAGAGAAGAGCTAGATTTTTCACCGGTTAGCCTCTTTTATGTCTGGAGTTTTCTTTTGTTGAAGGCTGTAGAGATGTTCCTGCCGAACGGCATTGATGATCGCTTCCAACTCTTTAAATTCATCTCCTTTTCGAAGGCGAAAATCCCTCGACCAATCACCGCGGCTAAAGAGCCAAAGGTGCCTTTGAATAGCAAAGAGTGGGCCCGTTAACCGGCGAGTAACATAGAGGGAGATTCCGAAAAGAACAGTCACGGAAAAGAGAAAAAGCAGAAAGAGTGAAGTCTCTAAAAAACGCTGCTCGCGCCGAACGATCTCTACGACTTGAGCGGAGACCCCAAGCTCATCGCCCATGAAGAGGTTGTAATTTCGTTGAATGAACCATGCCATGACGAAGATCATGACCAGGGCGGTAAGCCCCCCGGCTAGGGTCATCAATATTGTGTATTTCAATTGGACGGGGAGAGAGCGAAATCGCCTCTCGGGAAGGGGGCGAGCGGAAGAGGGGCTTGTGGACATAATGCTTTAATTTTACCAGGGCTTTTCAAAAATCTGGGACCGAAGTTCGGGGCAGGGCTAGTGAGATGGATTTGTTTGTGACGCCATGAGTTGTTTGGACAGTGTCCGCAGATCGTCTAAGCCATTCATTGGTGACTCTTGACGCGAAATGACAATTACGGGCAGTGGGGCAAACTGTTTGCGGAAGCGCTGCGCCCATGACTCTTGAGCCTGGGCAATCTGGATGCGCCGAGCCAAGAAACTTTCCCACTCTCTCTGGGCAGACTGGGAAAATTTTTCTACCGCGTCAAGCCCGATAGGAATCTTAGTTTCAAATTGATTGAGAAAAATCGCCCGGACATCGATATCAAAGTCGCCAAGAGCATGGGTGAAACCTACCGACTCCTGAAAACGGGTTTCGTTGGCAAGGCTAACAAGAAAGACATTGGTCTCTGGATGAGACAATAATTTGAGCACTTTCTGGTGGCGCTCTACAAAACCAGCCTCCATCCCTTCAATATTTCCCAGCAACTCGGCAAGCTGTTCGAAAAAGCTGCCTCCAAAAACCTTTTGTAACAGTTTCATCGCCAGGCGAGCCCCCTGTTTAAAAAGGGAGAAGGGGCCTGCTGATTCTTTGCGAAACCAGCGAACCACCTGACCATCCATAAATTCCGCCATTCGGCGCGGAGCCGTAAAAAGATCCACCGCATTGGCGGTGGGAGGAGTGTCGATAATGATTTTGTCAAAGCGCGGATCTTCGGCAAATTCTAATAGCCTTTCCATGGCTGCGTATTCTTGGGTCCCTCCCAGATGATTCACGGTTAGGCGATAGAGCGGGTGGGAAAGAATTTTTTGCCGTTGTTCCACATTTTTGGCGAATTTCTCCATGAGCTTGTCAAAATATCGGGTTGAATCCAGCATCGATCCAAACAGCGTAGCCTGGGGCGCAAAGGGGAGAGCGATGGGATGGACATCCTGTTCAAACTCAGAAAAACCCAGGGCCTGCGCTAGTCGCCTAGCCGGATCTACAGTGAGCACTAACGTGCGGTGTCCTTGTTCGGCCAAGCCAATGGCCAGGCTTGCCGCTAAAGTTGTTTTCCCAACGCCGCCGGCCCCACAAACTACAAAGAGACGATTGGATTCCCACGCTAATTCTTTTGAACTCATGCCCGCCCCCGGGATTCCAAATATTGAGAAAGTTGACGAATAAGCGCCTCCCAAGAGTTTTCGGCAAACTGAGGGA
>JAYVQZ010000515.1:0-3522 GCA_043776735.1 Deltaproteobacteria bacterium
CGTAGCCAATGCCACGACCCCAGTTAAGAAACTAAAAGCAGATTATTACTTATTGCAGGCGCTAGCCACGTTTAGGGCACCGAACCGCCTAATGGCCGAGTTGTTAAGGTACTCATCTGACTCGAGAAAGGCCTCAAGAACATCCAACCGCTTGAGGGCCCCTGAGGTGATCGTGCTGGTCCAGTTTAGTAGCCCTTCCAGATCAGCCGGGCGACCAAGATAATGGGCGTAGAGGTATTCAATAGATTTCCGAGTGCCTTCTTCACTGCCCACGATGTCCTTCACAGTTTGGAGCCGGTTGGTGGGCGAGTAAGCGCTTCGGCGTCTTGCCCAGTAGCGCAGTTCTGCCGGTGCACCGTCGCGGCTTAATAGTCTTCGGTACAGGTATTGAACCCAAGCGGTTGGGTTACGTTTGCCCTTTCTTACCCAGGCTTCTTGCGATCCGTAAAAAGTAGCTAGGGTGTCTTCCACAGACTTGCCCGCCATATAGGCATCCACATGGCCTTTTCCTTCGAATCCATTTTGTGTGCGATCGAGAGCATTTTGATAATGGCTATCCACCATGCGGCGGAAACTTTCTCGTGATTCTATGATTCCTTTGACCACAGCCTGTCGATTGGACATCGGTACGGGGTCATAATTCATTTGGCGCATTCGTTTTACATATGCCCCGATATCGGGAAGGCGTCCCAAATTATCTAAAAAAAGCGCATCAAGATAAGCTGCAGCGGTATCTTGAGTAGGAATTGCCCCAAGCGTTGCCAAAGCGGAGCAGTAATATTGTTGAAAATACAAAAGGACAGCCTGATTTGGAAAATACTTTATGTTCCGAGGATCCACATAGGCAACCTGAGACATAATGTCGGATATTAAATTGGCGTTCTTCCAGCCGGCAGGCATTTGAAGAGGGGTTTGGCCGTTCTTATCCATAGCGTCGGTAAAATCCCCAAAGGATCCAGTAGAAGTTGTCGAGGGTGCCGACCCAGTCACAGGAAGGCCGGTGTTTTGCCCATCAATTTTATTCAGTGGATTATTCGTATTTGCAATGGAAGCCGGATTTTGAAGATCCGACGCAATGTTTGCAGGAACGTTCCCTTGGCCATAGTTGGGATTGGTAACAGGCGTTCCGTCTTGAACAGTGGAACTACCGCCGCTCGGACTTTGCCCACAACCGGAAAAGAAAAGAAATACCAGCGCGGCTAAAATCGGTCCTTTGCTATACGTGAAGTGTCTCATGGTGTCCCCTCAAATGATGTGTACTCTATCTAATGTATGCAATGGGAGTACCGACACCTGACCAGCTTGGGCGCAGTGATAAAAAGTTGATTGTGTGGGCTAAGAACTAAACGTTTGCCTAGAAGTTAGGCAAGAAAACGGGAGAGTTTTGCCATGATCTCTCGGACCAAGGGTCCGCCAGTCTCAGCCAGTTTACGTATTGTTGGCGGCGGACGATCGCAAGAAACCACTCCGCCCGGACTCACTTATCCAGTGAAGACTCCCAGGCCTGAAGGCCTGAGAGATCATCGCTCAATGTCCTGAAGGATCGTACGAGTCGCCCAACGCCTTTTTAATTTCCGCAAACAGCTCATCCACCGTGGGGCCTATGGACTTATAGGCCAAGCGGTTGTCACGACCAATGACCACCACATTGGGAATGTAGATCGGGGGAGCGAAAAAGTTTTTGCCAGCATCGCGAGGGCTTGCGGCTACGAGAAACGGGATTTTATGACGCTCTCTCCAGCCTTTTAAAAAGTCGATGGTCGGAGGAGCCCCTTGAACATCCCCTTGGGCCGAAAGGCTGATAAAGGTGACGGGCTTATCAGCGAATTCTTGGGAGCGTACGGCTAAAACCGCCATCTCCTTATTGCAGTCGGGGCACCAGCCAGTGCTATAGATCAGCACTCGCACATTTCCCACAAAGGCAGGATGGCAGATCTTCTTTTGGCTTACGTCGGTCCAGCAGTACTCAGGAACGTCATCCCCCACCTCGATTACCGCACTAGCGTTAGCCGCCAGTAAGGAAAAGCCAAGAATTCCCAGAGAGAAAAAGCGAAAGAATTGTTCCATTAGGCAGGCCCCCATGTCCGCCTATGATCCTAGAAGAGGCAGCTGCGTGACAACCGGGGAGCGTCAAAGAACTTAGCAATTAATTTGAGAGCTCTGGTGACGGCTTTTTCGGCACTGAAAGAAAAGAGGATTTTATCGACGCAAGGGGCTTGCTGAAATCACGATGACTGTCTTCGAAATAGGCCTGGAACCGCTCTTTAAATTTCTCACGACTAAATTCGGCAGCTCGAGCCCGGCACGCCTGAGGAGTAATCGCAGTGCCCGTTTCGAGCTTTGTCATCGCCTCAACTAGACTAAAAGCAGTAGGCTCATCGAAGAACAGCCCGGTCTCTCCATCGATAACAGTGTCTAAAACACCGCCCCGTCCATAGGCTATTACGGGACGCCCCATAGCCATGGCTTCTAAGGGGACGATCCCAAAGTCTTCTTCTCCAGGAAACAAAAGCGCTTTGCAATCTTGGTACGCCTCTTTCAACCGTTCCAAGGAGACCTTTCCAGTAAAGGTCACAGTCGAATCCGACAGGGTCATCAAACGCGATAATTCTGGTCCTTCCCCCACGATGACCAAACGTTTTTTAGCAAGCCGACAGGCCTCAATAGCCAGCTCTATCCTTTTATACGGAACCAGAGCGGAGGCGACCAAATAATAGTCACCATCGGCAGGAGCCGCAGAAGGGGTAAAGGCTTTAAGATCGACGAAAGGGGCCACCACGTCGGCATCGCGACGGTAATACCTTCGAATTCGGGCCGCCACCGATTGGGACAGCGTAAGAAAGCGATCGACTCTCACTGACGAATTCACATCCCATTGCCGCAAGTAATGCAAAAAGGGAAAGGCCAGCCATTCCCAGGCCCGGCCTCCAAAATAGGTCCAGTAATGATCCCACGCATAGCGAACTGGAGTGTAAACGTAGCTTACGTGCATCGCATGCGGAGGCACGATCACCCCTTTTGCGGCACAATGGCTGGAGGAGATCACCACATCGTACTTACTTAGGTCCCAACGCTCAACGGCCATTGGGAAAAGCGGAAGCAGGTACCGGTAGTAATTTTGTACTCTCGGCAGCGAGTTTAAAAACGAAGGAGTAATCTTATGGCGCTCAATGGACGGACTTACCCGTCCTGGGCGATAAAAAATGGTGTAGATGTCGGCGTGCGGATAGAGCTCGCAGATGGCCTCTAGCACCCGCTCTCCCCCGCGGTAGTGCAGCAGCCAATCGTGAATGATGGCGACCCGTTTTTTCATCAGTAAGCATTCCTATGGAAAAAACCGCGAATAAAAGTAAGCCCCACTATCTTAATATCGAAAGCATGCGACCAGTGACCAATATAATAGAGATCGTGTTTGATTCTCTCTTCGATGGAGGTATCCCCGCGCCAGCCGTTAACCTGCGCCCAGCCGGTCATGCCCGACTTCATCCGGTGGCGGAGCATGTATTTGGGGACTTCCCTTTT
>JAYVQZ010000516.1:0-13882 GCA_043776735.1 Deltaproteobacteria bacterium
AGCTTGGCGGCATTCTTTTGTCGTAGAGCGTTGCCATCAAACTTTGCTAACACGGTGAGCTTAGTATTTCCGAAAGAATGATAACGAAACTCCACCTGGTTCTCGGCGGAGAAATTACGCAGCTTCATCTCAACATTAAAATCGAGGGGAAATTCGAGAACGGGCTCTTTGACCGCTGCCTTTAGGCCCAAAACAAGATGACTGGCCATTAAAATAAAAGAAAAAAGGCCTTTTTTAAGTCGCATTAGAGTCACCCCAAAAGCTCTCGTAAGGCCATTAAATTAAGGCATCTAACGCAAGCAGTCAATTAGAGGAAGGAACGACTGGTCCCCTAAGCTTCAGGGTATAATAAGGCTATGAAATTAGTCCGATGGATTCTCCTCATTTTGACCCTTTCCCTGGTTTCGAGCGCAGAGGAGGGGGGAGAGGTCGTCCAGCCTTCCCTCGAACGGCTTGAGGTCATGATTCATCGAGAACAGTTTGCCCAAGCTCTGCAGCCATTAAAGAGCGTGGAGTCTTCGGCGCGCGACGCAAGATGGGAAGGCTTGGTGGAAAAGGCGGCTATTGGGGAACTCCAGACCTTACTGAGAGAGGCCCCGGTTGGGGTCGATACGACGGCCATACAATTGCTCATCGACTTTCCTAAACTTAGTAAATCCGCTGAATTTCTGAAGCTCAAACGTGAAGCTATCCGCGCCAATGGGGAAGCCTGCCTGGATTCTGCCTTAGATGGATTTGATTGCGCCCAAAAGGTATTTCAAAAAATAAATGGCGGCGCGGAAACGATCCTTTTTTATGCCCAAATTGCAGAGCTGTTTAGTTATCGAGTGAACGTTGCGGCAGCGATTCCTTTTCTTCAACTGGCACAGAAAAAGGGGCTGGAGGAGGGGGCGCAAAAAATGAGAGGGCGCTGTCACCTGCCCTTGGAGTCTCAAAAACTTTTGTTTAAAGCGCTGTCTTTGCCCGACGGCGAGGTAAAACAAATGGCCATCCAATTGGCGTCCGGCCCCTGCGCGTCGGAAATGAAGCCAATGATTCAACAGGCAAAAAAAAACAACGACCCCCACCTGCGCCGAGCCGTTTGCGAAATCGCTGCCGAGGACGACAAAGTTCGGTCTCTTTGCACGTCTGCTGATCATCGCTAAGGAAAATTTCCCGTCCCGGCATTTTCCCGTTTAATCCAGTAAATCCCCCTGCCCGTATGTAAAGGCAGGAATTCCCATCGTATTCCCTGGGAATGCGAACCTCTTGTCATTTCCTCTTTACTAGGGCACAGCCATTGCAGATCTAAGGAACGGGCGGGGGCGCAAATGGAGAAAATTTATGAGCCGTGCCCATTCCCTAATCGTTAAGACCGTTTTAATTTGGCTTCCGCTTGCCCCCATTGCCGCTCAACCCCCTCACGGAAGCCTGCAAGAGGCTCCTAAAGTCTCCCGACCTATAAAGGTTGCCGGGGCTCCTATTGGCGGTGACGAGGTAGAGCGCGTCTCCCGGGACGAGATCGAAAAACTCATCCTCGAGTCAAAAAACCTTTCTTTTGAGAAGCGACTGGAAAAAATCAGTGCCTATTTCATTGGCCGCCCGTATGACGGAAACGGCCCCCTTGGAGAGGGGAAAGATGGCGATTATGACAAAGATCCTCTTTTTCGAACCGACAAGTTTGATTGCACCACATTCGTCGAAACCGTCTTGTCCATTGCTCTGGCAAAGGATTTTCATGATTTCCAAAAAAATATAAATGCCATTCGTTATAAGGACGGAAAAGTATCCTTCGTTGCTCGAAATCACTTCCCTGACCTGGATTGGATCCCCAATAATGCGAAGGCGGGATTTCTCCGAGATGTGACTGCCCAGGTAGCTGGAAAACACACTACTGAATTGGCAACAGCTGAGATCAACAAACGGGGATGGTATAAGAAGATGGCCGTGTCCAGTATTCAGGTGCCAGGACTCTCTGAAGATGAGAAAGCGGCTCTTTTGGAGCGGCTCCGAAATGAAGGAAACCTTTTCGAACCAGTTTTCGCCTCGGTTCCTTACCTAAGCCTTGAAACTATTTTCCATAAGAAAGAGAGCTCTGCCCAGGAGCAGCGAAAACGACAAGCCGCTGAGGCCCTGCTTCGAGAAAAATATGAAAATGACCATTCCTTAACCACACCGGAGCAGGTCAACAGCGCAAAAAAGAAATTGGAAAGTGAGCTGGCGGCATTGAAACTTGAAAACCGAGTTGCCGACTCTGAAATCCAGGATGAAATCTTAAAAGCGATTCCCTCGGGAACGGTTTTGAATATTGTCCGACCAAACTGGGATTTAGTGGCCGCCGCAGGAACCCACATGAACATCTCCCACCAAGGCTTTGTCATTCAAAAGGACGGGGTTCCGTACTATCGATTTCCTTCGGCAGTGGGGGATAAGAAGGTGTCTGATATTCGCCTTGAGGATTACCTAAAAAAGTTCCTCCTTAGCCCTACCATCAAAGGCATCACTTTGGTTCAGCCGCTTCCACGAAACGTGGAATAGTTTTCACTTTCCTCAGTTGAACCAAGTTACGAGTTCACTAATACTGCCCGGTGCCGTACTGCACCTTCACGAACGCGCGTGAGGGCTTCGTTAGCTTTATCCATTGCGAAGAGCTCGACGTCAGCACTGATGTCATTACGAGCAGCAAACTCAATCATTCGCGCGATTTCTCCTCTGCTGGCAATTGGACTTGCCGCAACTCGTAGCCGTTTGCCCATCAACTCAAAAACAGGAAGTGTCATTGGGGAGGGGGGGATCCCCACAAAGCAAAGCGTGCCATCTGCGCGTAAGGTTTTGAGGTACGAAGCCCAAGGGAGATCGACGTTTGCGGTGACGATGATGAGATCTAGTTTTCGACCTGACCTTTCGATCTCGCTTGCATCCACGGAGGAGACGAAATTGTCCACGTTTAAACTACTAGCCTGAGCGGCCTTTTTGGGATTTGAGGAGAACAAGGTGACGTCGGCGCCCATTCCTTTTGCAAACTTTACCGCCAAATGTCCTAGTCCGCCTAGCGCCACCACACCAACTCGGGGAACTCGGGTTAGGGACGAGTCGAGGAATTGGCAAAGCGGAGAAAAGACGGTAGCGCCTCCGCAAAAGAGTGGGGCAAAGCGCGGCTCTTCCATGACTTTTGGAAGTGGAAAACAAAAACGAGAATCCGAGACATGATAGTCAGCATAGCCACCCCAGTGAGCTACGCAGGTTGCTGTATTACTGCTGCACATGTTGTCCCTGGCAGTGACGCACTCATCACATTCTAAACAGGCGCCGCGCTGCCAACCAATTCCTATTGTCGTTCCCACTTTAATGGGTGAATCCTTTCCAGCACTGACGATAGTCCCGATTATTTCATGGCCAGCGACTTGTGGGTAGGAGGACATGCCCCAGTCATTGTCGATAAGGTGGAGGTCGCTATGGCACACGCCGCAGGATTTTACTTGAACGAGAACCTCGTGGTCTTTCAAAGCACCAATCGTTTTACTGACTCGAGTCAATGGTTGTTTGGCCTCTTTTGCTGCCCATGCGTTAATTTCTGTAGGTACCATGGTGAACTCCTTATCCTTCAACCGAAAAGTTTGTCTTTATCTCTTTTAGTCGTCGATAGAAAGTGGCTTTTGAAATTCCAATTTCTTTGCTGGCAGCGTCCACCTTACCGCCGTTTTTTTTCCATGCATTCCAAACGGCACTGTGTTCGGCATTCTGGGTCTGCATTGGCAAGGTTAGGGTAATTGCAGCGGCAGCCATCTGCTTTGATGCCTCCCAGTTTTTTTGGTGAGGGGTCCACTCAATGCGACTGATGGTCGCCTCAAGACAGAAAGCGATCGAACGTTTCAGGGTAGATTCCAGCTCGCGTACATTTCCGGGCCAGTGATAGGTGGCAAGCTCACTTAAGCACTGCGGAGAAAAATTTCGCCCCTCGCCAAGCGGGCTGTGGCCTAGGAAATCGGCAACGAGGGGGGCAATATCGTCGATCCTTTCGCGGAGAGGGGGTACAAAAAGAACCACCTCGGCCAATCGAAAGTAGAGGTCTTCACGAAATTGTTTGGTTTCAATACCAGATTCTAGATTTTGATTGGTGGCCGAGAGAATCCGAACTTCGACGTTTTTTCCACGGGTTCCCCCAAGGCGTTCGACATATTTTTCTTGGACAATTCGTAATATCTTGCTCTGGGCTTCATAGGGTAGGTCGCCTATTTCATCTAAAAATAGGTCTCCCTTATCGGCCAGCTCTACTTTTCCGATCCGAGTTTGTCTGGCATCCGTAAAGGCCCCTTTTTCGACGCCAAAGAGCTCGGACTCGACAAGCGTGGGAGGGAGCGCTGCCATATTCACCACTACCCACGGCCGATCGGCCCCTTTTCTGGCAACGTCTTCTTGCTCATGAAGAACTCTGGCGACACGTTCTTTTCCCACCCCACTTTCACCATGAATGAGAATGTTGAGTCCCGGTTTTCCTTGGAGTCGCGCAATCTGTTGGCGTAGGGCCTGAATGGCTTTTGAATTGCCTACTAACCAGTGATTGAGAAGTTCATTGTGCCGGCCGTTTTGACCCTCTGCTTCCGGCTTTGCCTTGGGACGCGCTAAGTGTTTTCTCAGTAAGCCCTGCAAAGCCAAGGGAGAAACTGGTTTAGAAAGAAAACCATCCGCACCTGAAGCAAAAGCACGTGCAATTTCAGTGGGCCGGTTGTCACCGCTCACCGCAATAACGACCACGGGGCTGCACAATTCTTTCCACTTTTCGATCTGGTCAAGACCGTCTTTCGCTTCCAAATGGATGTCGGTAAGAATCGCCGAAACCGCTACTTTCTGGAGAAAAGCAGGAACTTCATCGGGGTCTTGAAGGACATGGATTTCATAGAAGTCGGAGTCCGAGCGGTTTAAAGCGACTTTCAAAGCCTCCAAAACCAACGGATCGTCATCGACTAAAAGTAGGCGCCCCAGATCCAACTTGCCACCCCGCAGACGGCCAATAGGCCAAAAGAGTCTCGGTTTAACGAATTATGGTGCGCTGAGTCAATCCTGAATCCTTGCCCTTTGGGGAACTCTAACCTCCTTGGAGCGGCCCCTTAGTAGGCCTACAGAAAAGCTATGAGAATCCCGATAACATTACGGGTATTTATCGTTTCTCTTTAGGGGAAAAGGGCAGGACATTTATGTTTAGATGGAATGGCTGGTTCGTGTTTTTTCCGCTCATTATGGCTTTCCCGGTCTTCGCTGATAACTCTATTCGTCAGCTGGTACAGGAAAATCGAATCAGTGAGGCCCTTACCCCGTGCCGACAAAAAGAGTCGCTCAAAGGGGTGGATGCCGAGACAGAATCCGCTTGCGCCTGGGTGTTTTACCGCGCAGGAAAGACCGATTCCGGGGACCGAATATTGGCTAATTTAAAGAAGGCGGCGCCAACCCGCCAATTAAAGCTCCTAGAAATCTTTTCCCTAATGCAAAAAAAACAACTCGACGCTGCTCGGGCCCAGATAAACGCCCTCTCCGCAGAGTATAAGACGGGAAGTTTTGGAGCTCTGGTTGGCGAAGTAAACGGTGAGCTTTACGAATTGCAGGGTCAAAATGATACGGCGGCTTTTCTCTACCGGCAGGTTTTGGCCGAGGATCCCGAACGTGGGCGGGCCCATTGGGGAATGGCGCGCTACCACCTTTCCAAAAATGAAGTCCCCAAGGCTCGAGAGCATTTGGAAAAGACAATGAAACTTTGGCCCAAACACGTGGGAAGTCGCTACAACATGGCCGTTATTGCGCTTAACGATAATAAATTTGCCGATGCGGCAAAATGGCTTGTCGAATCCTATCGCCTTGATAAAGGGGATCCCGGAATTCTCGAACAGATGGGCGTGCTTTTTGAAAAACGGGGCAAGATGAAAGAGGCGATCAAGTTCTGGCAGCGGGCTCGCGCTATTAACAAAGAGACCGTGCTGGCCAACCAAAAGCTACAACAGTTTGCTCCAGAAGCGATTGCCCGACTTTCCGACAAAAAAGACTACGACGGCGCTATGGACCAACTTAATGCCACACCCGACTCAAAAATCACCAAAAAAGAAATTCGCAAAGCCATTCTATTAAGAAACATGGGCAAGTTGGCGAAGTCCAATCAACTACTCATTGGCTATCTTAAAAAAAGCCCCCACGATGCCACGGCCTATCGCGAGTTGGGCATTAACCACCTTAACAATAAAGACGGCAAATCAGCCATTGTTGCCTTTCTTAAAGCCCTCCAGTGGGAGCCTAACAATGGGACCAACTATGCCTGGGTAGGCTTTACTCTGGAAGGTCAGGGAAAGTATCTAGAAGCGAAAGAAGCTTGGAAAAAGGCCATTGAACTGCTATCGGACCCCAAGGAAATTGAAAAAGCCCAACGGCGTTTTGCGGCCTTGGAAAAGAAATCGGACGAGCGCCGCAAAGAGGCTCGTGAAAAAGCTGAAGACGGAGATGAAGACCGGGACGTCGAAAAAGAAATGGGGTCTATGGACATCTTCGAAGGCATTGATGGAATCCCAAAATGATTGGGTGAAGGAAGTATAAGTACTATGGCCTGGTTTAGAGTTGAAATGAGCCCTCCCTCCGAGCTTTTTGAGCCATTATCGAATCGATTCTTTGAGTTGGCGGCGCAGGGAGTGGAGGAAAAAGGAAAGTTACTCATCGCCTATTTTGCCGACGCACATCGGGCCGAGTTTGAGGCGCAATTTGGCGACTATTTAAATTCTTTAAAAGAGATGCGAAACGAAAAGAGCGCTCTCCTTTACACCGTGACTGCGGTAAAAAATGAAAATTGGACCGATGCCTACAAAAAGTTTTTTCATGCGCAGAAACTGACGAAGTTATTTTTTTTAAAACCGCTTTGGGAACCCAATGCTCCAGTCCCTTTTGGAATGATTCCTATCGAAATGGAGCCCGGTCAGGCGTTTGGTACCGGACTCCACCCCAGCACTCAGTTGAGTTTGCGACTGCTCGAGAAAGTAACTCGGTTCTTCGTTGATTCCGCTGAAGAGAACTTGCTGGATATCGGCACTGGAACTGGAATTCTGGCAATGGCCGCTAACTTTCTTCGGTTTAAGAATATAGTTGCCGTGGATAACGACCCGTTGGCCGTCGAAGCCGCAAGCCAGAACTGTGAACATAACCACTGCCGCCGCGTTTTAGTTACTGGCGATCCGGTATCGCAACTCAAATCGTCCTATGCAGTTGTCCTTTCTAATATTCTATTGGAGACCCACCGTGAATTAGCCGCCGATTACGCGCGTTTGGTCCGCCCTGGAGGGTATCTCGTGCTTGCTGGGCTCTTGGTTCCCCAGGTCAATGAAGTAATCAAACTCTTGAAACCCCATGGGTTTATCTTCGAAGAAGCCCGCTTCCTGCAGGAATGGGGCGCTTTGTTGGTGCGGCGACGGCTGGCATAAATTGACGGGATGAGAGTTAATATTAAATTTAAGATTACTCATAAACTTAAGTTGAGAATCTGCGACAACCCATTGAATTAGTAGGTACGTTCTAAGATCTGTGTTACACCCCCCGGCATGAGAATTTTCCTTCTCGTGGCATTCGCAGGCATTTCCCTGTTTGCCACTTCGGAACCCATTTCCCCTAAAACAGTGACCGTCTACACGTATGATTCGCTAGCCTCAAAGGGATCCTATGGCCGTTTTCTGGCGGCAGAGCTGGAAAAGGAAAAAGGGATCAAGACCTCTCTAGTCTCCTTTTCCACCGAGGCAGAAGCGATTAACCAATTGAAACTTGAAGGGGCTAATACACGGGCTGACATTCTTTGGGGATTTGACGGCATCCTTCTTCAACAAGTGGAGTCCTATAATGTTTTGGAAAAGCTAGATGAGAAAATACTAAGCCGTGTGAGCCCCAAGACGCGGATGCCCACCGAATATGCGGTTCCTTTTGATTACGGCTACCTAGGATTTATTTATGACTCTCGCCGAACTAAAAGACCATCTGGGCCAGTGAAGCTTACCGATTGGGTAAAAGACCCGGCGATAAAGAAAAAAGTAATAATCGAGGATCCAAGGACTTCTACTTTGGGACAGAGTTTTCTGGCCTGGGTAGGCTCACTAGTCTCCAAAGAAAACTACTTAGGGTTTTGGAAGGGGTTTAGTCCGGCTCTTTTAACCGTAGCCCCTGGCTGGTCGAGCGCCTATGGCGCTTTTCTTAAGAAAGAATGTGACTATGTCCTCTCCTATACGACAAGTCCGGCCTACCACATTGAGGAGGAAAAAACGGATGCCTTTAAAAGCGTGGAATTTGTAGAAGGGAATTACCGTCAACCAGAAGGGGTGGCTATCATTCGGTTCTCTAAACAAAAAGATCTCGCCAGCCAATGGATCACCTATTTGTTGTCAGAAAAAATGCAGGCCGCGCTGCCTCTCAAACAATGGATGTATCCGGCGGTGGATGGTATTGTTTTGCCGGCAGCTTTTTTAAAACTCCCGAAGGTGGTGGAGTCGCCTCGGCTTGAGAAATCCACTCTTGAAGAAAATCGCATCTTGTGGACAAAGCAATGGACCCGGGCACTCACTTCAACTCCCTAAATATATTTTCGCGCAGACACGCTTTTCTCTGGAGCTTTGCGCCTTTTCTTGCGCTCTTTGCTGTCTTTTTTTTATTTCCTGTTCTTCATCTTTTTTATCAGGGGCTGGCCTCCAGCACTTCCGCTAGTGCCGTGCCGGAAGGTTATCTTTGGAGCGTGAGTGCCTTTACCTATTGGCAGGCATTACTAAGTACCTTGCTGAGTCTTCTGCTTGGTGGCATGGGTGCGATATTGTTTTTTGAGACAAGAAGTTCTTTTTGGCCTCGGTTAAGCCGTTTGAGTTTGGTCTGCTTTTCGCTTCCAAGCTTACTTGTGGTTTTGGGCATTTTAGCAGTTTGGGGTCGTTCCGGACTCTGGAACGAATGGGTCGACAGGGGCGGGCCACTGGGAATCGATATTTATGGTGTTAGTGGAATCGTCCTGGCCAATGCCTTTTTTAACTTTCCACTTTTTTTGCTCGGCATTGGGTTTGGATTGCGTGGGTTAGACCGGCGAGGCGAGCTAACCTCAATTGCCTTTGGGGCAAGCCGGACAAGAACCTTTTTTGCGGTAACGCTTCCTGGATTATGGCCCTCACTGCGCAGCGCGCTCGTGCTTTGTTTTCTTTATTCGAGCGCCACGAGCTTTGTGGTTGCTTTGTTTTTAGGCGGCGGGCCACGCGCCACCACGTTGGAAGTTGCTATTTTTCAAGCCGTAAAAATGGAATTTGATTCTGCGCTGGCCGCGCGTTTGTCGTTAATTTCTCTTGGCGTCTCGCTGGCACTTTATTTTTTACTACTCAGAAAGGAATGGAATTCTCCTGGCAGAGACGACCTCTCTGCGGAGATAGTTCCCTTATACGGACCCCGTAGAATTCTTTCCAAAATACTCGTGCGTGGTTTTTGTATTCTCCTTTTTTTTGCCGCGATTGGGGCGCCGCTTATGGCCCTTATATGGGAAGGACTGCTCGCCTGGCCGATTATGGAGTTTTCGCCACTGCTGATGTCTTCTCTTATTTCATTAAAATTGGCGGCTATGACAGGACTCATCGCGGTGCCGATGGGACTTGCGTTTGTTTATGGCGAAAAATATTTGGCGCCGTCGTTGGGGCGGACTGTCTTTGGTTTTCTTCCTAGCCTTCCGCTTGCAGCCTCATCCTTGATTCTTTCCGTGGGGATTCTGACTGCGTACCCCGAGTGGTTAGCTTCTCACCGGGGAGATCTTTGGCCCGTGGCGCTTGTGCAAGCGGTTACGGCGCTGCCCTTGGTGCACCGGTCATTAAGAGACGCGCTCTTCCGAGTTCCGCTTTCTCTCTACCAGACGGCGCAGGGATTTGGGGCCACACCCTTCGATGTTTTTCGTCGAGTGGAGATACCTTTGATGGCCCCAGCCTTAACCTCGGCTTTACTCCTGGCGGTGGGTGTTTCCTTAGGCGAGGTTGCCTCGGTGCTTTTGTTCTCTCCTGGCGAACTGAGTACATTGGCTGTGGAGCTGTTCCGATCCATGGGGCGATATAATTTTTCAGAGGGATACGGCTACGGATTTGCTTTGCTGCTTCTCTTGTCGTTTGTAGTCGGATTTACTCTAAGGACGTCGCGTGAGTCTAAAAGTTAAAAATTTAAATGTCCCGCTCAAGTCTTTTCAGCTTGAGATTCCTCTTCTTGAAATTAAAAAGGCCGAGATAGTCGGAGTCTTAGGGAAAAGTGGCTCAGGGAAAAGCACATTGCTTTCTGCGCTTGGGGGATTTGTTCCTCTTAGTTCCGGCGAGATTGAGATCGAAGGGGAAGATAGGACCTCTTTTTTTCCAGAACAACGCCGGCTTGCCTATGTTTTCCAAAAAAGCGCGCTATTTCCTCAGCTCTCGGTGGAGCGTAACGTGGCCTTCCCACTGGTAATTCAGAAAAAGGCCAAAGCCGATTATCAGCCCCAAGTGAAGCATTGGATGAGTCGATTAGGAATCGGCCATTTAGCGGAGCGGATGCCGCATGAGATTTCGGGCGGTGAAGCCCAACGGGTTGCTCTAGCTCGAGCATTGGTTTCCGGTTTTGGTGTGGCGCTGTTTGACGAGCCGTTTTCAGCGTTGGATCCGGCATTGAGAAGGGAACTTCGGAAAACCGTAAAAGAGCTGATTCAAGAGACTAGTCTCTCGGTGCTTTGGGTGACTCATGATCTTGCCGATCTCGAACTTTTTTCTCGGGTTTATGTGCTCGATTTGGGTAAAATAGCGTGGCATGGCCCCGCTAACGAGGTTCCCAAGGAAAGGTTTTTCTAAAAATGGGAAATCGCCCGCACTTGGCTGCTTGGTTCTAGGGTAAGACGGCGCACTGAAGGCATTGGCTCCGCCTTTTCCAATTCCCACGAGCCTGGCTGACTTCGTAGTGATTGCAACAACCCCAAGTGAACGGAATGCCCGCCACGGAAGCTTACAAACTCCCCTTGAATGAAAGAGCCGCAAAGCGCCAGATCACCCAGGGCGTCGAGTAGTTTATGACGAACGCACTCGTCCAGGTAGCGGCTTCCTTCGGGATTGAGCACCTCTTTTTCGTCAAACGCTAAGACATTTTCTAACGAGGCTCCGAGTGCCAAATTCATTCGCTTGAGTGCGTCCACGTCCCTCAAAAAGCCAAACGTTCGGGCTTTGGCGATTTCATCAAAAAACGTTTGAGGCACGATGTCAGCGGCGTAGGTCTGCTGTCCGATGAGGGGGTGGGGGAAGTCGATGGAAGTAGTTAGCCGCAGGTCCTGTCTGGGCAAAAGCTCACATATGGCGCCGTTGGCGTAAAACTTAATGGGCCGTTTTACTTTGAGCACAGGGGCGGTAAACGGTTGCAGTTCGAAGCCTGACTCTTGAATCCCAACAATAAAGGGCTGCGCGCTACCATCTAAAATGGGGATCTCATCACCGTATACAAGAACGGTTAGGTTGGTAAGGCCGGCTCCATAGAGGGCGGCCATTAAGTGTTCCACCGTGGCAATACGTAGATCGGGCCGATCTTTATGACCTAAGGTCGTGGCTAGATTGGTGCTGGTTACGTAATCGTAGTGGGCTGGGATAGGAATCGTAGCGTCGATATCTGCCCGAAAAAACAGGATTCCCTGATGGGCAGGAGCCGGGCGCAGCTCCAGCCGGCAATTGCGCCCGGAGTGAAGACTAATCCCTTCAAAAAACAGCGGATGGCGCAACGTCTTTTGAACGAGGTAGAAATCGCTTTGGTTGAAGGGAGTTTTCTTCATTGGAGACAACGTCTATGCAATGCCAATGCCTCGGGTGGCAATAGAAAATCTTCTATAGATACCAGGATGCATGGCAGTAATATCGGGCAAAATAAACACAGGATCGCTCTTTCATGTGGAAAGAAGGCCACACTTTGGTGGGTTCGGTCGCGCTAACTACGTTGGTTGAGGCTCCCAGGCCTTAAGGTCTGAGGCATCGATGAAATCGTGCTCTAGAAAGTAGTCACCAAAGCCGAGGGGAGCGGGTAAATTAAGGGAAGTATGAAAAAAGTGAGAAAGATAGTCATTCCAGTCGCTGGATTGGGGACCAGGTCCCTGCCATTCAGCAAAGAGATTCCCAAAGAGATGCTGCCCATCATTGATACGCCAGCCATCCATTACATCGTGAAAGAGGCGGTGGATGCCGGGATTGAGCAGGTAATTTTTGTTACGGGCCGTGGCAAGGGCCCCCTGGAAGACTATTTCGATTTCTCTCCAGCACTCGAAAAAATTCTTCGCGACCGGGGCAAGCACCAAATGGCCGAAGAGATGCACTCTTTGGGCAAGCTCTGCGACATTCATTCTGTAAGACAAAAGGAGCCACTGGGTCTGGGGCACGCGGTTCTCTGCGCGCGCCACCTGGTAGGGGACGCTCCCTTTGCCGTGGCCTTAGGGGATGAAATTTATCCGAATTGGAGTCAGCACCCCGGCCCCACGCCGCTTCGCCAGCTCACGGAACTGGCACAGCATAAGGGCGGTTCTTGGCTTTCCATTCAAGAGGTCCCAAAGGAAAAAACCCCGCTCTACGGAATTGTAGATGTGGGAGGAGTGGACGTCGGAAATGGCCCAGTGGCTGTAAAATCCGCGGTTGAGAAACCCAGCGTGGAAAAGGCACCTAGCCAATTTGCTATCGTGGGCCGTTATGTTTTTGCCTCGGAAGTTTTTGACCTGCTTCAAAAGACAAAGCCTTCCAAAGGGGGCGAAATTCAGCTTACCGACGCCATTGATGCTTTGGCAAAAGACGGGTCTTTGCATGCTGTGGCGATTCAAACGGCTAGGTATGATGTAGGAAGCTCTGCTGGCTACGTTCAGGCGGTAATAGATTCCGCCCTTTCAAGGCCAGGCCTAGCATCCGAAATTCGAGACTACCTTAAGGGGATGAAATGAAAACCCAGCTTCTTGCGCTAATTCTTATTTGTTCTAATGCTTGGGCTTATCTTCCGACACTGCCCAACATGCTCAAAGAAATTCTTGAAGGGCGAAACGACAAGCCGTCTTACCTCCAACTTCGGCATCGAGTTCGCATCAGTGGGGAGCAGTTTACCGAAATTGATGAACAGATTTTTCACGAGAGGGGCAAGACGCTTTTTGCTTGGAAAACCGGAGGAAAATCCTTTTCCGGCTTGAGAACTCGAGAAGGCTACGCACTAGATTCTGATCAGCGATTCGCCTCCAGGTCGTCTGTTTTTTTAAAGTACCTTCTCAGCGGAAGTAGTGAAGAGTTACTCAATCTCCTTATTGCCGAGGGTTTTGTCAGACAGGCACAGATTCAGAGTTGGAAAGCGGGTTTTGCCTTCGAGGGGGATCCATCAACTTGGAATCTAAAAGAGAACTTTCTAATTCAACCTGATATTTTCCTCTCTCGTCTTACCACCGATGTTGCCATTGCCGTGGTGGGATCGCGCACCGAAAACTCTTCACGCATGGTTTACTTTGATGACGAGCTTCATGGATTACGCCGCCTAGAATGGAGAGAGGGGCCAAAAATAATGGCGTGGAATTTCCAGCATTTCACCCAGATGAAAAACCTAGGTCATTTTCCCAAACTCATGAGCTTCGAAGTGGATGGGCAGATCCTTGTGGATACGTCATTGGTTTCCGTTTTGACGCCGGCAAGCCGCAAGCCACCGTCTTTTACTCGCTCAAACAACTCTCCTGGGGGAAATGACGAGTCCCATCTTGGCATGTTACTAGGCTATCGATGATTGCTGATGTGGCGGTTGCCGTTCCCCTGCCTCAGACCTTCCATTACATCATTCCGGATGAGTTACTGAGCGGTCTTCAAGTGGGCTCAGTGATTGAAGTTCCGTTTGCGCGTAGGAAAGCCTTGGGCGTCGTACTAGC
>JAYVQZ010000517.1:0-3516 GCA_043776735.1 Deltaproteobacteria bacterium
CGCCAAGCAAGCCGGAGCCCGCTTTGTGGTCATCTCAGACATAAATCCATTTCGTTTAGAGCTCGCCAAGAAGATGGGAGCCACTCGCGCCGTAAACGCGAGTTCAGAAAAGTTACCAGACGTCATGAGGGACCTTGGCATGAAAGAGGGCTTCGATGTGGGGCTTGAAATGTCGGGCAATCCTTACGCCTTTCGATCGATGATCGAAAGCATGAACCATGGAGGGAAGGTGTCGTTGCTAGGGATCTTTGCTGAACCGGTACTACTCGACTTTAGCCAGGTGATATTCAAGGGGCTCCTGCTCAAAGGCATTTATGGTCGGGAAATGTATGAAACTTGGTATAAAATGACCTCTCTCTTACGATGTGGTTTAGACGTTAGCCCCGTAATTACCCATCGGATTCGGGCAGAAGATTTCCCGCAAGCTTTTGCTGCGGTAAAATCAGGTCAGGCTGGCAAAATCGTTTTAGATTGGAACTAGAGGCAACTATGGCAGACATCTCTCCTCGTCGTGGCTCACCCTCGCAGTTTGCGTTGTTCCGTTTTCTTATAGGAACCAGTTTTCTACTTAGCTTTGTTACAGGAAAATTTGGCCCTCAGATTTCTGTGATTATTGCCGGTGCGTTTCTTTCTTTGGGCATTGCACTGGGCTGGCGCCGTAGGTTGCTGTCGGATGTCTTGGTTCCGTTGTTAGTCTTAGTAATCTATCTCACTCCTGAAATCCGCTGGAGCTCCTTTGTTCAGATCTTAGGCATCGTAATTTTGTTGGTAGCTATTCCCGAAGGAGAGGGGTTCTCTTTTTCTCCCAGCCGTGGCGGAAAATGGGGAGTTCCCCCTGCGTGGATGTTTTTTGCCGAGCTTCTTTTTTTTGGAGGCGGCTGGTTCTGCGCCATTTCGCTCTACCGCGAGGGATATGGTCTGGCTCTTATCCAAGATGGTTATTTCTGCAGGCTCGCCATTCTAGGTATGATGGTACTCGATGCCCGTTGGCTCCATCCCCGTTTTTCGGCCAATCCTCCAGTCGTTTTTTTCGATGGGGTGTGCGGCCTTTGTAGTGAATGGGTCGATTGGTTATTTGCCGAGGATGCCAACCAAATATTTCACGTGAGCGCATTGCAAAGCGGTTATGCGAAGGCGAACTTAGATCCTAAATACGTTCCCGGCCCTGACGCAGATCCTACCAGTATCGTTCTCAAAGATGAGATGGGCACGCACATTAAATCGACGGCGGTTTTAAGAACGGCTTCAAAGCTTGGCGGCATTCTACGCTGGGCCCGCCTATTTGAGATCATTCCCTTGGCGATTCGAGATAGCATTTACGACTACGTTGCTAAAAATCGCTACCGCTGGTTTGGCAAAAAAGAGACCTGCCGCCTACCTACCAAGGAAGAGCGGGCGCGCTTCCTAACGTAACTCTCTGAAAAGGTGTCAGTCTCCTTTCAAGCTTGATAAGTCGCGCTCGCCTGTGACCGCTACCTTCCAAGCTTGGAAGGAGACTGACGCCTTTTGGGTTAAGCCTTACACCAGAGGCGCTATTGTCGCCAGTGTGGGGCCAATTCCCACGCATAATTATCACTGCCCTTTTTAAAAGCCAGTTTGACGCAGGCAAGGCCGATCTGTTCTCTAGCCGACTCTCCCGTCGGAAACGGGGTGGGTGAACCGTACATCCGGTCCCCCAGAATGGGGCTTTTCAGGAACGAGAGCTGCGTTCGAATCTGATGCGTGCGTCCCGTGTGTAGCTGAAGCAAAATTTCATAGAGCTTTTCTTCGCTTCCAGGAAATGAAAACTTCTCGCATAGATTGACTGTCAATTCACACTTCTGCCACTCTGGCTTCTCTTCGGCACAGACCACTTTGGGGGCCCGGTCGGAGGGCTCCATGTAGTGAACCTTACGTCCAGACGTCATGGGATTTTGGACGAGCGCGCGGTAGTACTTATCGACTTTTCGCTCAGCCAGGTAGCGATTGAACCACTCTTGGAATCGTCCGGTCTTGGCCAGCACACAAAGGCCACCGACAGGAACGTCAATTCGCTGTGTGACCAGTAAGTTTTGGTCGGTAGCCTCGCGCATCTGCTGCAGCACGTTTTCAATACGATTATCCACCGTGGGAATCATCGGAATTCCGGGTGGTTTATCAACGATGAGAAACTCACGGTTTTCAAATACTGATCGCTCGTTCCAATTGATTTCATGCACCGGAAACCGTTTTGGTTTGAGATGCACGCGAAGGTATTCCCCTTTTTCCAGAGGGCGATCTTCTAGAATGCGTTTCTTGTTTTGATAAAGCGCCCCAAATAGAAAGAGTCTGGCTATCTCGTCCTCTGATAAGGAAAAGTGAGTCTTTAAGACTTCGTTTACGGTAGTGGCAATATTGGTTATGTGATGGCGAACTTGATGAGGGAGTTCAGAGGGCTTCATGATAGGGGGTCCAGTTCTTTATTTTTTACGGGACGCTTCCCATCGTTCGCCGAATTCTTGCACTATCTCTTTGGCAGATCGGATCGCGTCGATAGTGGCCACACTTTTTCCAGCTTGAAAGAAGTCGAGATAGCTCACACCTTTTAGCGTGGAGTGTTTGAGAGTCCGAAACGAGCGCAGACTGTAATATAGGCGCACCCAATGCTTCGCTTTAGGATGCTGTAAAAGCCATTTGGTTATGGGGCCGGCTTTGGTTCCAGACTTTTTTACGCTAGGAGTGGCAATTACGGCCACAGGCACGCCGGTGAGCCGTTCGGTTAGGACAATGTCCGACTCTTGGGCGTCGAGGATGGCTTTCTTGTAATCGGCGTGTGCCGCGCTCTCGGTCGTCGCAATAAATCGGGTTCCCAATTGAACGGCAGAATAGCCAAGTCTGAGACTCTCTAAAAATTGAGAGGAGTCGCCAATGCCACCGGCACTCACCAGGGGAACCTTAAGAGACTCAAGGTCCTTGTAGAGTTCCTCAGGTGACTTGGTTCCGGCATGACCGCCCGCTCGCCGGTTCACACATATTAGGCCGTCCACACCTGCAGCGAGGGCTTTTTCGGCCCATTTACGCTCAGTGACGTCATGAAAGACAATTCCACCCAGGGGCTTCACACGGTCGACAATCCATTTGGGATTGCCTAATGCCGTTACAAAAAAGCGGCAACCTTCGTCAAGGGCAATGTCTACCCACCCCTTCATACGGTCTAAGTAGATCTTCGATGAGGCTTCCGTAAGGACGTTGAATCCGTATGGTTTTTTGGTAAGGGTTCGCAGCTGTTGCAATCCCTTCCTTAGGTCATATTTGTAGACATAGATCAAAGACAGCGGCTGAACGATGCCCAGGCCGCCAGCTTCAGAGACAGCGGCAACCAGTTCCACGTTGCTACAAGGGTACATAGCTCCGCAGATAACCGGATATGTTACTCCAACTTTTTTTACCCATAGCTCAGACTCTGTCGGCATGAGGAATCCTTTATCAGTGGGCGCTTAGTTTTGAAGGTGAGCTTCCACAAACCAGAGGTACTTATCAATATCGCGGCTGACTCCG
>JAYVQZ010000518.1:0-3514 GCA_043776735.1 Deltaproteobacteria bacterium
TCGAAAAATAGTCCACAAGATCGGAACGCTCTTGACTGTGCTCTAAGACAGATCGTCCGCTTTTTATACGCTAAGTCTGACACTATTCCTTTTAGAAGATCAAAGAGGGACGAAGTTTCAAAACCATCGTTCTACCGTAATCAATTCCGATTAGGGTGAGGTCGCCGTCCTTTCCTCGCTAAAGGTAAAAGCCCCTATGGGAAAATACGTTCGGGTCACCTTTGCCCGACCACCAGAAGTTAAAGGGCAGCCGGATGAGGCGACAAAAGTCGTCTGCAGCGCTATTTCCCGTCAATAATGCGCGTGGGGTTAGGGCATAACCATTTTGGGAAGGCCTTGACCCGACGAAGCGATCGACTAGTTTTGGCACGATTAGGAATTTGATCGAATGATTTTTGACGTATTTAACGCGCATACTTTCAATCCAACTTTTTTCTCATCTCTACTGCTCCCTGATTTCACTGATGGATAAAGATATTCGTCTATTTTGTAATTGCGTTGGCCAAGTTGCTGGTTATTTCATCTCATTCGCAATTATCGCTTTTTTCTATGGAATACTCGCCTAGTGAAGCAAAGACCGTCGCTCGTCAAGAAGCAGCATAGTCCTGGCTCCAGATAAAGTTGAAAGCGATCAACGATCGTTCGAATTATCAAAATTTGTCGTGTTAGAGTTTCTCTGATTTGATATTCTATTGAGTAGTCCTTCTCTTCCGGGCAATCATTTCTTGATAGCTAGATTTTTATGAATGATTTACCATCCGCAGAAGTAATTATGCCAACACACACCGAAGTGAATAATTTCTCCGCGTGCAAATCGATTCACGTGGCTACAGTCCCCAATGCAGGTATTTTAGTTGCCGCTAACAACCGCAGGGTGGCCGTACTGGACTTTGAAAATCATAAAGTCCATCATCCAATGATAGAAACATTTCAGAGTTAGAAGGGAAACGCGATGGGAGCTCTCGCCTTATTGCTAGCACATGCCTTATGGGCACCCGCCGCAATCGGCATCGGGATCGGCTGTCAGCGCAAATTCTTCCACTACGAACTGAATCTTGGCGATTTGGGCATGCTAGGTATCGTTCTGCTCACCGTCTTTGCAATGCTCGCCAACTTTTTCATTCCATTAAATTTATTACTGTCGACTGCGGCTTGTTTGGTAGGCTGGATCAGTTTTATTTTTCATTTTGGCTCGCTCAAAAAACATTTCCACGGAGTCTCAACCTTTTTTGTCCTGCTGCTTTGGACAGGGGCCGCAGCTATGGCACTGGGAATACCACCGGTTATCGACACCGAGTTCTATCACCTTCCCTCTGTCATGATGAACCATAGTTTTTCGGTTACACTCGGCTTGATCAATTTAATGGGACCCTTGGCCACGCTTACGGCTTGGTTTCCAATGGAGTCTCTATTTTGGCTTCCAGGTCTAGGACTCAGTTCGGTTTTCAGCGCTAATTCGCTGCTCGGCATTTTCTTTTACTGCTCATTAATCCTACCGGTGCTTTCAGAGGGAGGGAAAAATCAGGGCCCATTAGGCACCACTTTTCTCATTGGTTGCCTCTTGTTCTCGCGTCGAATTCTGGTCGGTGTCGGCGGAATCAGCCCAGACTGCGCAAGCCTACTATTTGCTCTCTACGCATGGAGTCTGATTTTACGTTCGTTTGAACAAAAAAGTAATACTCTCGCTTTTGCCTGGCTCTGCGCCTTATTCGCTCTTTATTGCAAACTTTCAGCGTTACCAATCGTGATGGCCAGTTTTTTAATCATTTTCTGGCAAGCTGTCCGCAAAGATGGTTTGCGCATCGGCACGCATCGATTTTTTTTTCAATCTCTGTTAAGTCCTCTGGGACAACTAGGACTGTTTTTGGGTGTCTTGGCAGGAATCCGCGGACTGTTACACTCGGGTTGTATCGTCTACCCGCATCCAGGAAGTTGCCTCTTTGACCTGTCTTGGTCGCCCTCTCCAGAATTCATAAATGACTGGTACACAGACGTCAGCGCCCATATTTTTGGACCCGAGCATCGCGGACAAAATATTTTGAGTCATCCTGAATTGATAAAGCCGCTCGTAAAAGGCATGATCGACGGAAAGGAAATTTTGGAGTGTCTTTCACTGGTTATAGCTGGGCTCCTATTGATCGCCAGCGCCTATTTAAAGAGGCCCAAAAAAACCAAAGCAAAAGCACGGCAGGGATTTTTTATATTGGGAATCGTTTTTTTTCCGGGATTTCTTTTTTGGGCACTTACCGCTCCGGCGTTTCGCTTTGCCGAAGCTCACTTTCTATCGTTGAGCTTTTTGTGTTTAGGCGTTGGAATAGCATTTTGGGAATGTAAACTGGAACTGAATGCGCGAGTACTCGCGGGCCTATTGACCCTCTCGACCGCGCTAAGCTTGAGAACCGCTCAGCTCACTACAGTGAATCAATTCGATTGGTCACGCTGGCCTACACTAGAACATGTTGAATCGGAAATGATCGAACAGGTGGGTGAGATCAAGCTATTAAGGCCTAAAAAAGGTATTAAATGGTGCGGTTCCCTTCCGGCGCCATGTACGAGCGAACCCGATTTCGTTCATCTTACATTGCTTCCCGGCCATCGCCTGTTTTTCACAAGGCGGGCAGTTCAGGATTAGATGCTTGTTAACGCTACTAAACTCAACAAAACAAAATGGCTCGAAAAGTACGACTTGGCGGATGCCGGGCCGCCTGTAATAACTCCTCACCCAACCATGATTTATTTTCTACTCCCTTTTGGTTTTATTTCAAATGGCACCCATGAAAATGTCAGGTAAAAACCATTCCGCATTCGACTCAAAAAGCGATTCAAAGTCCTTCTCATTTTTAGCGTTGGCCCTGTGTGTGTTTCTTTACACCGCCGTGTATATCGTATTAGATCGCCTTAACTTCCCCATTCAAAAAGATGAGCTCCATTTTTGGCCGACTTCCCTGTTTTTTAGCCATAGCTTCCCCCCCTCTCTAAATCAATTACACTCGTATCAGGACCTCAGCACGCCACTACCCTTTGTCATTTTTGGTGCCCTTGAATTTTTTTTCCATAAGGGGATATGGCTGGGAAGGGTTGCCAATTTTTTGCTCTCTTTTTTCTGCTTGCTGCCAATTTTATTTGCCCGTCGCAAACCGGTTAATCGGCGTACCCTTTTTTGCGCCTTAGGCCTTTTGCTTTGCCCTTATTTTTTGGGAGTGAGTTGCTTTCTTTACACCGACCTATTTGCGATCTTTTTTGTCCTAATGGGAATGGTTGCCTATACCGCGGGTAGCCCAGCTCTCTCGTGTGTCGCGTTTCTGCTTGCGATCTCTAGTCGACAGTACGCCGTAGTCTTTCCTGCATCACTTGCCGTTTGGGGGGCCGTATCGCTACGCGGACACGGTCAGTTTTGGAGGCGGTGGCAGGAGTGGGGGTTTCCCCTCCTCTCTGCGGCAAGCCTAACGGGATGGTTTCTCTTTTTTGGCGGCCCCGGCCCCAGAGGCGCCTTGGCCAGCCAATTTGTCGCCAC
>JAYVQZ010000519.1:0-3511 GCA_043776735.1 Deltaproteobacteria bacterium
CTCGGGCAAAGCCACGAATAAGTCATTCCCCCGGCAAATCATTGTCGTGGATGAAGCGGCGGAAATGTTCCTAACGAGTGCATTGGCTTCGGCCGACAAAGTTCGGGCAGCAAAAGAGATTCTAAGCCGAGTCGCCCGCCAAGGCCGTAGCCTCGGAATCCATCTTGTAATCGCTACACAGCGCCCGGACAGTCGCGCCCTAGACCCACAAATCAAAGCGAACCTTCCTGGGGTTCTGTGTTTCCAAATGGTAAACGACATTTCCAGCATCACGGTTTTAGGAACCGGCCGGGCAACGGATCTTCCTCCGGTTCCGGGACGTGGGATTTGGAAGGCGAGCAGCACGACTTTAGAGATCCAAACACCCAATTTGCCCACCGATCGCGCGGAAACTCTTTTGGCCCCCCTCCGGAACGAGCCATCGTCTCCGGAAGATAGCACCTCACCCAACACCCCACCGGCTGCGCCCACCAACAAAGCCACCGTTACGAACGACATCTAAGAATCATCATCGGGGGGCCAT
Organism: Deltaproteobacteria bacterium; assembly: GCA_043776735.1. Taxonomy (GTDB): domain Bacteria; phylum Bdellovibrionota; class FAC87; order UBA2466; family UBA2466; genus JBGSST01. The sequence goes on from JAYVQZ010000519.1 coordinate 524, forward strand.
AACTCTATGACCCGACTTGACTGCGATATTCTAATAAATATTTGGAGATGGAAGCTCCTTACTACGGCCGCTTTGACGGAGCTTCATTTTTCCAAACATGCGCCTTCCTACGCTCACCGAAGACTCCTGGATCTTAAAAAAGCCAGACTTGTTGAATGGCTCCATATCAAGGGCGACCCAAACGGGCGGGCTTTTGCTTGGACTCTTTCCAAAAAAGGATTTGAGGCAATTCAAGATGAACTGCCTCATTTACGTGAGGTTGGTTTTCGGAGCGAATGCGTTTCCCATGACCTTTTAGTGGCAGCGGTTCATTTAGGCGATTGGATTCACGGAGTGCCTCAAGGTTGTGATCTGTTTACAGAACAACAATTAAGGCGCTGCCACGTCGGACACTATCCCTCATGGGTTCCCAACACAGAAATTCACCGACCCGATGGTTATTGGCTTACCCAAATTCGGAGCGCCGCTGGAGTTGTGGCTCTCGAAGTAGAACGAAGTCAGAAGTCCCCCTCCGATTATCGAGCCATCTCGCAATTCTACTCAAATCGCCCGGAGCTACTGCGAGTGGTCTGGGTGGTCCGATTTAAGGGGATGGCCCATGCCATTCACGAAGCAGTTCGGGAGATCAAAGGCGCGGGTATGGGTCTCCACAACTTCATCCTGGAAGATGATTTCTTGAAACTCGGATGGACATCTACTTTTTTTCTCGGTCGCGATATTGGAAAAACTCTGTCACGCCTTCTGCCAACACAGATCGCAATACCGAGCCCACATGTAGGCCCCATGTTGCTACTCAACACTCAAAAAAGCCCTCACAGATCGAATGTTTACTCAAAAATACAAAATTCTCTCATTTCTCACCGACTAGGCTCTTCCCTAGTCGCTTCACCCTTATCTCCGCTTTCATCAACCACCCCCTCACAAGGAGATCCTACCAATGACAAATAGATCCATCCCCATCCTTATAGTCTGCTTAGCTCTTAGTGGCTGCGCCACTATGGAAAAGAGTGTCCTTCTTGGCGCGGGAACTATGGGCGCCATCGGAACCGGAGTTGGCGCCGCAGCCGGTAACAATGTTGGTAGCGCTTTGCTAGGTCTAGGAATTGGCGCGGTCTTCGGCGGTTTCATGGGATTCGCGGGCCACAAAGATCAGGAAGAAAAGACCCGTCTGGCAAAATCCGGTACCAAGAAAACCGAAGACTCGAAAGTCCCCTCGTTAACTTCGCCGGAAGTCCGGCGAGTTTGGGTGCCGGAACGTATCGACGGCGGAAAATTCATCGAGGGTCATTATATGTATGTAATTGAACGCAACAGCGTGTGGAGTAAGTAAAAAATGGAAAACTCTACCTCTCCTAAAGCAAGAGTCAGACATCCAGACCGCGTTTCCCTATCTCCTGAATCCCTTAATCGGCTCTCCATTTTGATACTGGAGGCCGAGGGGCACCTCAAAGGGAGCCGCCTCACAAAGAGCGACCTCGTTAATTTTCTAATCAAGTCCCATTCTGCGTCTCTCTCGGAAAGGGAACTCGAAGAACTGGAAAGAGATCACTTCGACGAGGTTCGTTTTGCGGCCTGGGCGCTCCGCCAAATAAAGGAAGCCCGTGCCCAAGGCAAAGATCTGTCATTGGCGGACGTGGTGAATGCTGCGCCTGGAGCCAGGTCAAAACCTGATAACGAGTCATCCCCGAAGCAAGTGAAGTCCCTGCCAAAGCCGTAGCCTCAAACGACGGAAAGGCTTATCCACCAATGCTTTCCGCCGTATCCACCTCCCAATCAAATTGCCATTTTCCGCTTGGAGAAATAGTATGCGAAGTCACTTACGTACCGCCGTAGTAAAGGCGGAGGTCTTTGAAAATCTGACGGATCTGGACAACGCATTCGAGGCCTTAGTCACAAAGAAGCAGCTCGCAATCAGGTTGGCGCTCTCCGAAAGTTACATCAATCAATTGATGTCCGAAGAGGGATTGCCTCACTTCAAGATCGGGCGAGCGGTAAGGTTTCGGGTGCAGGAAGTCGTGGCTTGGCTCCAAAGAAGGAGACAACCATGAATGATAAATTCAATCCAAAAGTCTACAAGGGAAAGGCCCGTGTTTACACGGCCATTCCAAAAGCGCCGCGCATCAGTCGTATGTGGATCTGGGATGAAGATGCAAAGGAGTACAAATCTCCGTTGCAGGGAAAAATCTATTATGCCGCGAGGTATGAAACAGATTTTTCCGGAAACAAGAAACGTCATTACGCTTTCTTCGACACCTTAGAGGAATGCCGAGAATGGCAAAGTGCCAAATCGGATAGGCAGATCGTAGCAGTCAAGAGCGAACCACGATCGGGACCTTTGTTTAGGGATGTGATGGAAGAGTGGAGGCGAAGGCGGTTTCCCCTAATCGCCTACAGCACACAGTTGCAATACGATAAGGTTCTGAGACTTCATTTCGGATGTCTCTTGGATCTCACCGTCCATGAGATTTCTCCGAAGCGAATAGACTCGTGGCTAGATGATTTGAAGGAAGCCACTAAAGTATCAACTAAGCGGCTAACCCGAATCTCGTTCGGCCACGAATTGAGTCTTCTGTCGACGATCTTAAAATATTACAGCGATTATCATGACGATAGCGCGTTTCAGTTCCCGATCAAACAGCGGCACCGCGATGCTATTCGGTTGGGTCGCCCAAGGAGAAACTCTCCCAAAGACCTTTCGGAACCTGACTTTCGCAAGTTTCGAGAGGAACTGCGCAAATGCAAGAACGGAGAGATTCTGGCTTCTCTTGCTACCGTGCAATTCTACCAAGCACTTCGAATCTCCGAAGCGGCTGGTTTGCACTGGGAAGATATCCACTTGGATGAAGTCCCTCACAACTCGCGCATCAAAGTGGTGCGTTCGGTCTGCTATCCCCACAGGGGTAGTGAGGAGCCTTTCGTTAAAGTCGGTTTCAAAAACTCCGAAGGCAATGAGGGCGTAAAGGAGCAGCCGATGTTTCCCGAAACTCA
>JAYVQZ010000520.1:0-13826 GCA_043776735.1 Deltaproteobacteria bacterium
TATCACGAAACGCTTAATGAAAGCGTAGGCGGTTGTTGGAATCTCCTGTAGATGCCCCAATTCCCACCTTCTTCTTTGTTGGTGCCAGCCCATTTTTCCCGAGTGTAGGGAACTCTCTACTCGTGCCGTTTGGCAAAAATGGGGAGGATATCCGGCCATCACCGAAACCGCGGTCATCCTTTTGTCTTCGACATCGGAAGAGAGGTCACCCACGGCATGGGACAAAAGGGATCGTGGAAATGCCATTCCAGTACCATTAAGAAACGCGGGCAATCCAAGGCGTGCGCGCCCTTTTTGGCGAACGTCGCAACTCCACCAATAGCCAATCGAAGACAATAACGCCGCAGGAGGGCTATGGGGAGGGCAATGCAGGAAGGCTGCTGCTTGAACGGGCCTTTGTAAGGCGAAGGTGGTTGCTATGAGCTTTTCTAAGGAACGTCGTGAAATCTGGCAATCGGAGTCTAAAACCACCACGACATCGGGCGGCGAGGGAAGTTTGGCCAATTGAGAGAACGCAAACCGTAAAGCAAACCCCTTTCCTTGCCACTCGGGTTGCTGCCGTTCCCACACGGTGACATTAGGAAATTGACGGGCAATATCTGCCGTATTGTCCGAAGCATTGTCAGCAAGAACCAGGACGCGGCTGCGATCGGGCAGTTGGTCACTAAGGGCTGATAGGCAATCTCCAATTTGAGTCTGCTCATTATGCGCGGGGATGAGAATTAGGCTATCGCACAAGCCCCCAAACCTTTGAGACGGCGGCACGGGCAAAAAGCTGGCAGTGAGCTCTACAAGAACGAGGCCAACAAAGGTGATAAGACCCAGGCTTATAACAAAAGACAGAGTGAAAAGAAGCCACACCACCACGCCGCCACTCTACCAGCATTGCCTCTAAACGGAGTGAGCGGCGCGGTATGACGAATGCGGATACTGGGGAGATCTTATCCTCATGTCCGTGTTGTCACATTTGAGACCGTCTCGCGTTCAAGTTTTAGGCATCGGTGTGGACAACGTCGATTTGTCTCAAGCGGTTTTTTTAGCGGCTGAGCTAGCTCGTGAAAAAGGGCCTTCGGTCCTCATTGCGGCAAACCTCAATTTTGCCCAACTAGCAAATGCGGATCCCAATCTGCTTCGGGCAAATACCAGAAGTGCCCTTACGGTGGCTGATGGGATGTCCTTGGTACTTGCCTCGAAGTTCCTTTCGGTTCCTCTGCGCCAGAGGATTACCGGTTCCGAGTTACTTGAGGGAATTTGCCAAGAAGCGGCGCTTTGTCAGCAGACCTTATTTTTTGTAGGTTGCCAGCCCACTTCTACTGCCCTGGCTATTGAGTATCTCAAAAAAAAGTTTCCCGGCCTCCGGGTGACTGGCGTTGAAAACGAAGCCCGGCAAATTTCCGCGGAGCGCACTGAGCGGCTTATTGACCGGATTTCTCAGGTTCGCCCCCACTACCTGATCCTGGCCCAAGGACAGCCGTATGCCGACCTTTGGATCGACTCCCACTTGCCGCGGCTGGATGCGGCCGTAGTATTTCAAATTGGAGGCGCGTTAGATTATTTGTCCGGTTTTCAAAAACGAGCCCCCAAAATATTGGGCGATTGCGGATTGGAATGGGCCTACCGATTGTCTCAAGCACCAAAACGGCTGGGGCCTCGCTACCTTAAAAATGGACTGTTTCTACTTCAGTGCTTATTTCGCCGAAGAGTTTTGTAGGTCGGGGAACGTAATCTCCCACCGATCCGCGTAACAATGAGAACGGGGTTTCTACCAAGATGCCAAGGTCAATCAAGAAGGAGCGGTTGCGAACGTATTCCCCATCTAATTTCAGCCTGGTCTCTACGTGTTTGCGGGTGAGTGTGCCTCGCATGCCCCGCACTTGGGCTAGACCGGTCATTCCGGGCCGCACCTGATACCGTTCGTCGTGCTCGGGATAATATTTTGAAAGGGAATCGCTTTCATGGGCATCTAAAGGTCTGGGTCCAACTAGACTCATCTCCCCTTTGACCACATTCCAAAGCTGAGGAAGTTCGTCTAAACAGCTGCGGCGCAGAAAAGCTCCGAGCAAAGTACAGTAAAAACCGCGGGCATCATTTTCCAGCGTGCGAAATTTTAGGATGTCAAAAGGGACCCGGTTATACCCATAACGCCTGCGACGAAAAAAAATGGGTTTGCCCGAACTAGCCCAGACGGTCACGGCGATGGCTATAAAGAGAGGCGATACGACTACAAGCATTGAGGATGAGAAAAAAAGGTCGAAAAATCTCTTACCATTTCTCATAAGGGGTTCACCTAAACGTAATACTATTGTCCTAAAGGCAAATGGGAAAGAGGGTTCCTCGGTTCCTGTTTAACGCAGGGAAGCCAAACGCGGACGCCAAATTCCATTTTGCCCGTCCCAGTGAATTTGCTCATACTCGGGAAACTCTTTTTTCATCATAGCCTCATCCCTCTCTTTGCCCTGACTAAGGAGAATGACCCTTTTGTTTCTTAAAAACGGATCATTCTGCATTCGGTCAGACAGATAATAGGTGCCCTCCCGATTCAATAAGCAGACATGGGAGATATGTTCGGAAAGGCACGGTACCTTTCTGTTTTGCGCGGCAATAAAGCGACGGGCTTGAAGTAACCTAAAAGGAACGTCGATAAAAAGCCCTGCCAAAATGAGAAAGACAGCGGTGCGACGAATCACAGGGTGAGTTTTCTGTTGGGTTAGCCAATAAGCGGCGATAATCCAGACGGAAGCCATGGCGGCGTAGGTATACCGGTGTCCCCAACCGAAGCCTTGGCTTAATCGGTTCCCGGCAAGGTTATAAGCGAAAAAAGTGCATAGTAACGAGGCTAGCAGTAGGCGGCAGGCGCGGTGCTTTTGGGTGGCACCGAACCCAAAAAAGGCAATCACTCCTGGGCCCGACCAGAGTAAAATTTTGCAAAGGGTGATTCCCCAGAGAAACCAGGTGAGCCATTGTTTTACCGGTGGTGGAGTAAGAGCCGTTCGCACATCCCAATATTGGGTGAATCCCTTGATGCCTATTATCCGGGTTCCATTGGCCTCTTCTTGCAGCCGCAGTAGAGCACTCACCCAAATGGCCCCCGCGAGGGCAAAGGGAAGGTAGCCCAAGGCAAGGTAGGGCAGGAGTCTTCTTCCCTCTTTTGAAATCACCATTGAGATTACCCACGGTAGAGCGAAAACGGCGTGGGGAAATGGGTTGTGCGCAAGTGCTGCCATCCCTCCGCAGAGTCCCGCAGCAAACACTCGTTTCTTCGTGGGGGCCAATAGGAAGTAGGCAAAGGCGAGATTAAAAAAAAGTCGGCAGTTCATGGAGTAGAAAGAAAGCGAACTCATCCAGAAGACCGGGGCCGCTATCATAAAACCCATCGCCCAAAGAGAGGTTTCCTCAACTCCAAAGGCCTTGCGCGAAAACTTTGCGACCAGCCATAGAAGCAAGGCTCCAAGCATCGGATTAAAAAGCCATCCGATCCCCAGTTTCACAAACCCAGACAACAACAGCGCATAGCCCGGATAATAGGTTTCCATCACCTGGCCGCTGGGATTGGCCGAAAGAAAGTAATTCCCCTGAAAGGGATGAATTACCCAAGAGACGAGTCCCGGAGGGATCTGACCCGCCCAAGTCCCCGCAGCAAATATCTTGGCCTGAAAGACTGCGGCATATTCATCCATCGTGAGCGCTGTATTTTGATAGACAGGAAGAGCCACAAGGCCAGCGATAATAAAAAATAAAAAAGGGATCGATTTGACGGCAGTGGACTCCCATTGAGGTTTTAGGAAAGCCGTTTTCGGAAACCGCGTTAGGGCAAGGGCCAATGCCGCAGCAAGAAATCCTAGGTGAACGAAGATGGCTTTGGCGTCGTGAAAGAGAAAGAAATCGATGTATGGGTCCAACAACTTAAAAAGTGATTTAGCGTGGCTCTTTAGAACGAAATGAAACCCTAGGGGAAATAGGGTCAGCACGGTGAGCGCCAACCAGACACGGCTTTTTAGTGTCTGGTTCATAAGAGAGAGGCTTCAAAAAAATGTTTTAGTTTGGCGCATTCCTGGGTTTGATCGTAGTCGCGCTCAATCTCAAGTCGAGCTGTCTGCGCGCGGGTTCGGGCGGAATCGGGGTCATTGGCAAAGGCTTGTATTGCCGCAATCAACGCAGCACTGTCACCAGGAGGAACTAAGAGACCAGTAATCTTGTCTCGAACCAATTCCGACGTGGCTCCCACCGGGGTGGCAATCACGGGAAGGCCTAACGCCATTGCTTCCACTATTACCTGGGGAAGTCCCTCAGCAAAGCTGGGACTGATTAAAACGTCGCTAGAGCGCATTCGCTGGCGCAGCTGGCCAGGAGTTTGCGAACCCAATAGAAACACTACTTGAGAAAGGCCCGCCCGAATGATCTGGTTTCTCAGAGCGTCTTTTTCCTCGTGCGATCCCGTAGCAATCAAAGTGAGGCGACAGGGGAGATTGCCTTGCAGATTGCCCATTGCAGAAAGCAAGACGCCGAGCCCTTTTGCCGGGACCAATCTTCCTACAAAAAGGAGTTCAAGAGTTTGTGACGGCTTTCTCGAGAAATCAGCACTAAACGTCAGCAGATCAAGCCCTGCTCGGACTACGTGGACCTTGGGCCAATCGGTCTCATTGCAATGAAGCATAATCTGCGATCGGGTAAAGTGGCTTATTCCAGAAATAAAGCTCGCTTCTTTGCCCTTGAGATCGAGGCGCCATTTTTTTGATTCGAGAAATACGTCAGGCCCATGAATAGTAAGGCTGAAAGGAATTTGATTGAGTTTGGAGGCCAAGAGCGCAACGTCTCCAGCGGCATCTCCAAAGTGGTTATGGACATTCGTGATTCCCAACTCGTGACACCGTCGGGCGAAAAGAGTTGCCTCAAGAAAATATAAGAACGGATAAACTCTGCCTCGCCAGCCTGGCCATCCGAGATGCCACGCCTGCCGAAGCGCCTCAAAATATTTTCGGGGCGAGCGCGCCAGCCAATACCACTGTGCACTGAAAAGAATTACGGGATCAAAGTTGATGACCACTTCGGTTTTGGGCTGATCGGATAGGTGGCTATGGTCGGGAAAATCGCAGGCGTCACGAATGGTAAACGTGTGCACCATCATGCCTTGGCGCCTAAGCTCAGCCACTTCGCGGTGAATAAAAGCGTGAGTTACTTTTCGGTATTCGCCAACAAGGTAGGCGACCACAGGAGTTCTTTGGGACATTGGGGGAAAGACTATCGCAACCTGGAGGGGGTGAAAAACGCGGAGAGTCGCAAGCGGGTCAGAATTCTTTTTTTAGGTTTGGTTTGTTCCGACAAAAGAACACGGCCTAAAAATTTATAAGTGAAATGGGCCCCTGATTTGGGATCTCAGGGGCCGCATCTCAATTTGGATCTTTCGGGGAGATAACGTTCCTCGTTCCGACCGGAGACAAGCGTCTCTGGGTAAAACCTTCGAGAGGCGGAGGTTATATTCTCTATCGGGAGCCGATAGTGATTTCACCTGAACTCGCCCACCCGGGGACTAGGGTATTTGCTGATGCCCGCTTGATAATAGGTATTGCGAGGTTTATGCCGCGTCTTTTTAGGGCCTGAAAATATCCGCTTAGAGGGCTAATCTTCTTACAGATTTAGTTTTTTTTGAACAACGTTTGGGCACCTGTGCCGTAGACTGACCTACGAAGAAGGTTTTTTCACATTTAATTCACGTTTTTCTAAGACCTTAAAACTGTGAGCAATTTTGTGCCTAGAAGTTTAACACTAAGCGCACTTTGTGTTAAAAATGAAAAATAGTCTCAAAGGACCGGGGGGTTAGCGTGACTTTTAAAATTCGACTGCCTATTTCGTTGGCAGCGTTTCTCTGTTTTTTTTTCTGGCCCTCCTGCGTGAGCCGTACTCTGCCGGAGACCCGCTTCGCCGAGAGCCAAGGCTTAGCCTTTGCCCTTCCCCAAGTCGCCGTGGCAGACCCCTCAAAGTTTAGTTTTTCCGTGGTAGGCGACCTGCATCTGACCGGGGCCCGCGCTGACTGGCTAAGCAAGATGCTACTGGCCTCATCTGGCGATGGAGACTCCTTTTCCATCCTACTTGGGGATATGGCCGACAAAGGAACTGCGGAACAGGTGGATGCCTACCATCAGGCGGTTGCCGGCTCCCCCTTGGCGGGCAAGGTTTTTTACGTCGTGGGAAATCACGATATTTTTGACGGGGGGTGGGAGGTTTATAAAGCCAAAAGCGGCCCCAGCCACTATTCCTTCGCAGTGGGCAACGCCAAGTTTATTGCGTTCGACACGGCGGATGCCAGCTTAGGAGATCTACAGACGCAATGGCTACGAGCTGAAGTGGATAGCCGCACCGAAACCCACCTTTTTCTTCTCAGTCATTACGCTCCCCTTGTGCCGGGCATTCGTTCCTACCTGCGCTTTGCCGATTCTCAAGAGGCCCAGTCGTTGATGAAAATGGCCACCGAAAAGCGTGTCACAGCGTGGCTTGCGGCTCACTATCACAGCTATGTCCTGGAGGTAATCGATAGCGTTTCCTATCTGATCGCCGGTGGAGGCGGCGGACGTCGCATGGAACCGGTGCTACAGAATTTTTACGCTAAAGTAAGCGTCGACGGGCCAGGAGTCAGCTTCCAGTTGAAAAAGGTGGAGTGAAGGAGACCTGATAACCCACTCCAACTCGCCAGGATCCCGTTCTGCCAAATCCCAAGAGAAGATCATTTCTATAAAAAACGAACCAAGAAGAGGCAGTTTCTTTTTCAGCTCGCGCTAGGGTGATCTGGAAAAATGGCTCGTTAAGATTGTGGGGATCGAAGTCGTCATAAGTAGCCACTTTTAGTTCCATTGCCCACGGATTGAGAGTATCGACGCGAAAGCCAAATGCCGTCGCCAGTTCGTGTTCGTGGTAGGAGGTCCCTCCCCAAAACGGAACGGGAAAGGCGTTTTTTAGCGTAACCCAACGTTCAAACCAGCCGAGATTTAAAAAAAACACAACTCCATAAAGCGATGGGGTGGCTCCCTTTACGTAGGCCAGAAGCCCTGCGTGATGAGTGCCGTTGGCAAGTTGGCTAATATTAAAAATACGGATTGCTGGTTTGAGAAAGTCGTAGAGAGGGAGGTGGAAGTCCGCAGCCCAATCCAAAGTCTGTAGTCGACTCAATGAGGTTCCTAGCCGCCCTCGTAACGAGAGGTTTCCCCAAGGAACCGGAGTGAAGTCACGAAGAAACGTAGTTTCCACCCGACTAGGCCCCGTCCGTTGCCAAAGGTAATTTAGTGATACGGAAAGCTCATCCACCGCCGCCGCAGGGCGAGCCATAAAAGCATGGAAGCAAAAGACGGTTAAAAACAGCTTAGACACGGGTGACTTGAAATCCACGTTCTTTTAGAGCCTGCAAAATTTCAAGGGTGTGCTCGGGACCTTTGGTCTCCATATCGACGTCAATTTGAGTTTCTCCTAAGGCGGCTTTTAGTGTGGAACGTTGGTGGAAAACTTGCAGAATATTGGCCCGTTTTTCCGCCAAAATGCTGGTGACCGAGTGAAGCCCTCCGGGACGATCGCTGATGGTAATGGCTACTCGGGTCAGGCGTCCTTGCTCCACCAAACCACGATGCAGGACGGTAGAAAACGCAGGGAGATCTATGTTTCCGCCAGAGAGGATAATGGCGACTTTCTTCTCAGGGATCTTATCCTCTAATATAGCGGCCACTCCCAGGGCACCGGAACCTTCCAATACCATCTTGCTCTCTTCAGCTACTACGGAAATAGCGGTGGCGATGGACTCTTCACTTAGACAAACTACATCAGTGAGCAGATTTCGTAGCTCTGCCAGCATGGTATTGTCAGGGCGTTTATTGGCGGTGCCTTCGGCTATCGTGAACTTCACATCGAGGGCCTGCAAAGTGCCCGACTTGAAACTTTCAAAAGTGGCTGGAGCATTCTGGGGAGTGACCCCGTAAATTTTTGTTTTAGGGGACAGCTCTTTTAGTGCCGTGGCAATTCCTACCGCTAGCCCGCCCCCCCCGATGGGGATCACCACAGCCTCGCAATCCTGGAAAAGGGGATCTGCCATCATCTCTAAAGCGATGGTTCCTTGTCCTGCCATCACGACCGGGTCTTTAAAAGGATGAACAAAAAGGTACTTTTTCTCTTCGGCCAAGGTCATGGCGTATTCGTAGGACTCGTCGTAAACGGAGCCAACAAGTTTAATCTCTGCACCCCAGCGTTGGGTGTGGGCCACTTTGATCGGCGGTGTCTGGGCTGGCATTACGATTGTTGCTTTGATTCCCGTAAGGTGGCACATCAAGGCAACGGCCTGTGCGTGATTGCCTGCGGACGCGGCTACCACTCCATTTTTCTTTGCCTGGGCTAAGTTCTGAAGAATGCAGTGGGAGGCCCCTCGCATTTTAAAGGATCCGGTCCTTTGAAAAATTTCACACTTAAGCAGGATGTCCTTATGACTCATTCGGGAAAGGGCATCCGAATAAAGTAGAGGAGTCGGTCTGATATAAGGAGCAATCCGAGTTTGTGCCTGCCGAATCTCTTCAAGTGACGTTAATGCCATAGGCGCTAATTTAGCTTAACTGCAATTGATTGTCGTTAGCATCCAAACAGAACGCCGCTTTAGCTTAGCAACTCGGTGCGGAGCTGTTGGCACCATTCTTTTACTCGGCGCGTGCTTTGGTCATCTTGGTTTTCCACATCGATGACTAGGCCAAGAAATTTATTGTTGCGGACCGCCTTGGATTTCTTGAAATCATAACCTTCGGTAGGCCACATTCCGACGAGTTTGGCCCCCTTTTTTTCAAATTTCTCGGCAAGCTCCTGCATGGCATCCACATAAGTGTCGGGATAACCTTTAAAGTCTCCCAATCCGTAGACTGCGATCTTTTTTCCGGCAAGATTGATGGCGGCCTTTTCAAATTCAGGAAGGACCGAAGCCCAATCGTCTTGCATTTCCCCAACGTGCCAGGTGGGCACCCCCAGAATAAGGCACTCAGGGACACCAAAATCCAACGGACCAATCTCAGTGATGTTTTTCACGTGATCCAAATCGGCGCCTAACTCGGCTTTTATCATATTGGCCACTTCGGTGGTGTTTCCGGTGGAAGACCCGTAAACCAACATAACGCGTCCTGCGGTGATCGAAGGTTTGCTCTTGTCGACTGCTGCCGCGGGAGCTGTGGCCGTTCCTCCCGCCGCCTTGGCTTTTTCTTCAGCGGCTTTGGCGGCTAGAGCTAAACGTTCGGCCTCTTTTTTCTTTGCCTCTTCTTCTGCTTGAAGTCGTTTTGCCTCAGCCTCTTTTCGCATTTGATCGGATCGCGCTTTGAGACTCATGGAGGAGAGGGCGGCAACTTCGGGCGAATCAATAAGCGTTAGGCTACCGCACCAAGGGGCAGACTCAGGCGCTTTTTTACCTTTTCCCCGGTAAAGCCGGATGAATTCTTCTGTGGAAAGAAGCACCGAGGCAGGCTGTGCCCCTTCAGCAAAAAACTGCACTCTTAATAACCCGGATTGTGAGCGGTGTAGTCCCACCAGAAATTCTTTAAAGGGCAGGGAAAGCTCTAGATTTACCGTTGTCGGCTTATAAAGCGACGGAGAAAAGGTAAAGGAAAGAGGAGGGAACGCCTGTTGTCCTGTGGCATTGGTCCCTTCCACGGTGACTCGGAGCAGCTCTGCCGCACTCTTACGGCCTGAGCTATCTAGGAAGACTTCCATCGTCCCTGGCATTCGCGAGCGGCACACGCCGAGGGTTAGGCCTTGAGCTTTGATCGAAACAGTATACGACGCGCTTAGCACGGGGCTCCTCTGGAGAAGTTGCAAAATTGGGTAAAAAGATACGCGGCCCATTCATAAACGGCAATGGTCAGCTTTCCCAAAGGGCTCAAAACACGGGGCGACAGAAGAAAGTTTAACGTGTTGAAATTACAGGAATAAAAATAAATTTACTTGCCTTATCGCCGGGAATGCCTAAAACAACGTGCATTAGTTTATCTCTCGCTTTGGACTAACTCGGGGTGGCAATTTTGTGGATAGGGCCCCGCTACGGAACAAAGCATTTATTGAGAGAGCCAACGCTATCCCGCAAATCTTACTGAAGGAGAGTACGTATGAAAATTAAGCCATTGCGCGATCGAGTTATCGTGCGCCGCTTAAATGAAGAGGAAACGACTAAGGGGGGAATCATTATTCCCGATACCGCCAAGGAAAAGCCGCAGGAAGGCGAAGTCGTCGCCATCGGAAGCGGAAAGATTCTCGATGATGGTAAAGTGGTGCCGCTCGAAGTCAAAAAAGGGGACAAGATTCTCTTCGGCAAGTACTCGGGTACCGAAGTTAAGGTAGACGGGGAAGAATATTTGATGATGCGCGAGGATGAGATCCTCGGAATCGTCGGTTGATTTTTAAACAATTTAACAAGGAATAGAAAACGATGGCAGCTAAAGAGATTCTGTTTCACGATCCGGCCCGTGCCGCGATCTTGAAAGGCGTTAACATTCTTGCTGACGCAGTGAAAGTGACCCTTGGACCCCGTGGACGTAATGTCGTTATTGAAAAGAGCTGGGGAGCCCCGCTCGTTACGAAAGACGGCGTTACGGTAGCCAAAGAGATCGAACTCGAAGGACGCTTCGAAAATTTGGGCGCCCAGATGGTTAAAGAGGTCGCCTCCAAAACCAATGACGATGCCGGTGACGGCACGACTACCGCAACGGTTTTAGCCCAAGCGATTTACCGCGAAGGCCTGAAGATTGTTAGCGCTGGACACAATCCTATTGAAGTAAAACGCGGAATTGACCGTGCTGTAGAAGCGATCATCGCAGGCCTCCAGAAGATGAGCCGCCCTACGAGTGGTAAAAAAGAGATCGAACAGGTCGGCGCAATCAGCGGAAACAACGACATGACGATCGGCAAACTGCTTGCTGAAGCCATGGATAAGGTTGGTAAAGAGGGCGTCATCACGGTTGAGGAATCCAAAACCGCTGAGACGACATTAGAAGTGGTCGAAGGAATGCAATTCGATCGCGGTTATTTGTCGCCTTACTTTGTGACAAATCCAGAAGCGATGGAAGTTCAGCTCGAAGAGCCTTACATTCTTTTGTACGACAAGAAATTGTCGAACCTAAAAGACTTACTCCCAGTGCTTGAGAAAGTTGTCCAAACGGGCAAGCCTCTTCTTATCATTGCTGAAGATGTCGAGGGCGAAGCCCTTGCCACCTTAGTAGTGAACAAGCTGCGCGGTACGTTGAAGATCGCCGCCATAAAGGCGCCGGGTTTTGGCGACCGTCGCAAAGAGATGATGCAAGACATTGCTATCCTCACCGGTGGTGAAGTGGTCTCTGAAGAGCTTGGTCACAAACTCGAAAACGCAAAGCTTGATACCTTGGGCCGCGCTAAACGAGTTACAATCGACAAAGACAACACGATCATCATCGATGGTTCTGGCAAAAAGGCTACGATCGAATCGCGAGTGAAGCAGCTCCGCGCTCAGATTGATGAGACCAAGTCTGATTACGACCGAGAAAAGCTTCAAGAGCGTTTGGCTAAATTGGCTGGCGGCGTTGCCGTTATCCAAGTAGGTGCTGCGACTGAAGTAGAAATGAAGGAAAAGAAGGCCCGCGTGGAAGATGCTCTGCATGCCACACGTGCTGCGGTGGAAGAAGGAATCGTCGCTGGCGGCGGAACTGCTTACATTCGTGCTTTGACTTCACTCGACTCGTTGAAGATTGATTCCGTTGAGCAGCAGGCTGGCGTGGACATCATTCGTCGTGCCGTAGAAGAGCCTCTTCGTCAGATCGCGCAGAATGCCGGTCGCGAAGGTTCTGTGGTCATCGACAAAGTGAAGAACAACACCGAAGCGGCATGGGGATTTAACGCCTTGACTGAGAAATATGAAAATCTCATCGAAGCTGGCGTTATCGATCCTACTAAGGTCGTACGTTGCGCTCTTCAAAACGCGGCTAGCGTGGCCTCGCTCTTGTTGACCACCGAAACGCTTATCTGCGAAAAACAGAAAAAAGCAGAAAAAGCAGCCCCGGGCGGAATGCCTGGCGGCGAATACGGCGACATGTAAAAACTCGTCGTTCTCAAACTTTTCAAAAAGGCTCGTCCCGCTGGGGCGGGCCTTTTTTTTTCTCTGTTCAGCTTGCTCACGGAAAAAGCTGAGCAGTTACTGAAGGTTACCCTGTACCATGTCAGAATACGGGCACCTGTATACCGGCAGAACACGGTAAACTCCTTATTTCTCCAGCACTTAAACGGCTCCGTCCAACAAATGTAGTAACCCGATTCATTAGTCGACATTTAGCCACGCTGAAAAGTTTGGTACGGGTATTGGATTACTAATTCCTCAGCAAAACGATTTTTTCATCTCTGAGGACAGCATTATGCGCTTCACAACTTTAGCTTTGGGCATCGCCTCACTGGCGCTTTTGGCCCTCACGGCCTGCGTAAAATGGGAGCGCGATTGCGGGGGAACCAAGATGGACGTGGAAGCCTGCCCTCCTGCGGTGCAAGTGGGAATAGCGGATGATCCCGCGGCTATTTTGGAACGACCCTTGGCATTGGCTGCTGGCTTTGGAGTTGCTGGACGGACGATCCTCGATCTCGCCAAAATCAACGACGTTCCCAAGGCGATCTTGAAGACCTCTGGCGGGAAACTCCTTGTTGTTGGCCAATCCGATTATAAGAAACCGACAGATACAATTTCGAAACGAAGCCTTTCCTTGGTGCGGCTCGATCCTGCAACGGGCGCCGTGGATAAAAGCTTTGCCGCGCTCCAAGGAAACTTAGATGGCATTGTTGCCATCCAAGACACCAACGGAGACGTTGACACGGCTGGAGCCGTCCAAACCACGCTAGGTGATATTCTCGTCGGATATACAGTCAACGGCACGCCCACGACAACTTTCGCAATACGTCCCGTATCCAAGGACGGACTTGTCGCGCCACTTCCCCCGAGTTACTACACGTTTCCCCCGAGCGGAACTGTAACAACCCATGTGGATGTTCTAAGCGCCATCGCTATGACATCTGACGGTAAGGTGATCTTGGCGGGACAAACCAACGCGATTGGCGGAGAAAAACGAATTGGCGTGATACGTCTGAACGCCTTTAACACTACTTCGGCAGATAGCCTTTCTCCCGATGTCTCCTTTGCCGCGGTTTCGAATTCAGGGGGGCTTCAACTTACCGATCACGGCTTTACCGTACTGCGAACTCCGGGCTACGCCAACGAACAGGGCGCACGCGCAATGACACTGGACTCAACGGGTCGCATTCTTCTGGCCGGCTACGCAAGAGTCGGAACAGGGGCTTCTGACATGTTTCTAATGCGATTAAAGAGTGATGGCACATTGGACAACAATTTTGCGAACACTCCCATTGATTTTGGCTCGTTATCGGCGGCCGATGAGGCCAATGCCGTGGTGGTTCAAGCCGACGGGAACATCTTGGTAGGTGGTTATACGCACATTAACTCCGCGGGCGTGAATCGCGATCAGTTTGCCATAATGCGGGTAAAAGCAACGGATGGGTCACCGGACACCACATTTGGATCTACAGGGCGTGTCACCTACGATCTGAAAACTCCCGCCCGAATTACTTCAGTGCAAATGCAGGGGTCAAAAATTCTAGCCTTTGGCGACGCTCAAGTGAGTGCGACCAATACGACGAAGCAAACAGTTCTCGTTCGCTTTAATAGCAACGGCACTATTGATACCACCTTCGGCACCGGCGGTGAAATGCGATTTGCCAGCGTATTGAACAGTGGAACTCCCACGGCCACTCAAAGCCGAACGGCTTTGTGGGATGGAAATGCTTTGTTTCTAGGG
>JAYVQZ010000521.1:0-3492 GCA_043776735.1 Deltaproteobacteria bacterium
AGATTTGGCTCGCCTCCCAATCACTTCAATGGGCGATGATTCCGGGGCCACTTCGAATTTCGATTCCGCCTCCCCAGGAGCCGGCCGGCAGGCAAAGGACAGGGCTAAAAAAAACCGGACGAGCTGAGGGATGTTTATTACTACTGGCACGCGTGGCGATGGAGTACCTGAAAAGGCCCTTCCAAATCAACATCTCTAATAAACGATGCAATTCCAATTAGATAAGGCCAAATCCCCACGACTGCTAGCCGAAGGCATATAATTAAGGTAGTAAGAGGACCTCGGAGGTCTTATATGTCAGATGCCCCTATTTCAGTTAGTTTAGAATTCACGCCGAACCCGAACACGCTCAAGTTCGTGGTAAATCGTCAGTTCCTAGAACGGGGAGCCGCCAATTTTACCGCAGCCAGTCAGACAGACCTTTCCCCTTTAGCAAAAAAACTTTTTGAAATCCCTGGTGTGGCCGCGGTCATGTTGGGAACCAACTTCGTTACTATTACCAAGACCACCGAAGGGGACTGGGACACGCTGGCCGAGCAGGTTCCCGAAATGATAGGCACCCACTCCGCGTCTGGTCTGCCAGCGCTTTCCAAAGAGTGGGCCGCACCCGCCTCTACGGGCGACGAAACTGCCATTGAGAAGAAAATTAAAGAGATTCTCGATAACGAAATTCGACCCGCCGTGGCAATGGATGGGGGCGACATTCTTTTTGGCCGTTATGACGAGGGCGTGGTTTATCTCCACCTTCAAGGCGCCTGCAGCTCTTGCCCCAGTTCCATAGCGACTCTTAAGATGGGGGTCGAAGCCCGATTGAAAGAGATTATTCCCGAGATCAAAGAAGTCGTTCAGGTCTGAGCCTCGAAAAAAAACCTAACGCTAGCAGGCATAGTAACTAAACCAATAAGGCGGCTGTTAAGTCACCGATCTTTTGGTAAAATTTACTTATGAATGCTCTTCTTCGTCACGCTCATCGGTTTATCCTTGTTTTTCTTTTCGCCTGCCTAATTCCGGCAACAGGACTTCGTGCGGAGGAAGAGGACGGCGCCGCTGAAAAACTGTCGACTTCTCCCCCCGCATCGGCACCAGCAAGAAACGAGAAGACCGAGCGAAAACAAAAACGAAAATATATGATCTACGATCCTGAGCGGGTCGATGCGGGAATTTTTTATGTAGGCTTTGCTGTGGGCGGAAATTTCTATATTGAACCCAAGATCAGCTCAACGACCAAGGCGCCCATCGGCGATAACTTTAAAGAGTTTGGATTCCAAGGCGGTCTGTTTTTCGACTACGACTATTCCGCGCAGGAGGAGAATATCCCTTTAGCGCTAAGAGGAATGGTGGGCTACAAATACATTTTAAACTCAGTTCACGTCTTCGCCTTTGATGCCATGATTCGACGAATGTTCCGTTTCTCAGAAAAGGCAACCTTCGGTCTTGGATTTGGCGCAAGCGCCGCAATCTGGTTTCGGTCCGAAAGTAAGGTGGCCCCCCTTGCCGCTGAGGAGATTCTCTTCTTGCCGTCGTTGGTATTAGGAGCCGGTATTGAGTTCAATCCTGTCTTCGTCGACTTCAAAGTGCTCATAAATAAAATTGGGCAAGACGCCACTATTCTAGGAATGGAAGCCTACGTGGGCGTGCGGCTTTAGTGCTCTGACCGGCAGGCGGATATGGGCTATTTCCATAGAGGAATGTAGGCCTTTCATGCTATTAACGCCTCATGCCAAAATGGACACTGCTCATCCGAATCGCGGGCTGCCTCGTGCTGGTCCTTGTTCCGATTACGAGCATGGATCAATGGCTTTACGACCATTTCTTTAAACTTCGGGGATCCTTACGAGACACGCCAGGGATTCTTCTCATTCGAGTTCACGAAGAGAAGCTCTACCCCAGATACTCGGCCAAAATGCAACGCCCCCAGGAGGGGGAGACCTCTCTTCAAGCTAAACGTCTTTTCGCCTGGCAAAGCGAACTCTACCGCACGCTAATCAATAAATTAAACGGCCAAGGGGCTAAACTTATTGTATTCAGCACCTATTTTGATTGGGTCAATAAACCAGAAGCTCCGCTTCCCAAGAACGTTATACTCTCCTCGGTTCTCGACCTGGAAAACCGACTCATTCCTCCCTCATCGCGACTGACCAAAGGCGATAGCTTTGGCTTCAATAATTTATTTCCCGATCCAGACAACACCGTCCGCTCCCATCACCTGCTTTATTCCTCAACCCCTTCTATTGCGCTCAAAGTATTTCATGAGATCGGTCCAAGCCCACTTACCGACGTTCTCACCTCAAAGATGTGGATTGATTTTCGTGGAAAGGCGGGGACCTACCCTTCCGCGGATGCCACCGATGTCCTTGACGACTCACTTTCTGACAATGCGGTTAAAGGAAAGATTATCCTTATTGGACGGGAAGAAAGCCCGGCGGAGTTCATTCCTACACCGTTTGGCAGCATGGCGCAGGAGGAGATTATCGCCAACAGTATCGATACGTTTCTCTCCCACCGACAAATCCGCTCTGTTCCTAAATACGTAAGTACGGCGATCGCTTTAGGGGCAGTCAGTTTTTCTATCGGCATCATCATGCTATTTCCCCTCACGTTGGCGTGGGTCTTTCTTGTTCTTCTCTCTTTGGTTCTTGGCCTCACAGGACTTTTTCTGTTCTCGCAATTTAAACTTTGGCTGAGCATAGCCAGCCCCATTTTCTGCGTTTTTGGCACCCATCTGGTTATGGTCGGCTATAAGTTGCGGCGACAGGAAGAGGAGCAGTGGCAATTGGAAGTGGAATCGCGAAATTTGCGGGAGATGGATCGGTTCAAAAATAATTTCATCTCGCTTTTCAGCCACGATCTCAAGACTCCATTAGCCAAGATTAAAGCGGTAGTGGAGCGTTCCCTCAACGACAACAGCAGCGAGCTGACTTCCAACGTTAAGGAGAATTTGAAGATAGTCGATCGCGCCAACGAAGAGCTCTCCCGTTTAATCTCCGATATTTTAAAAGTAACCAAAATGGAGACAATGACTATTGAGCCAAAAAAAGGGGTACTCGACCTCAATCGTATCGCCCAAAAAGCGATTGAACGGCTCACCTTCCAAGCACACGAAAAAAAGATCGCAGTCGTAGCCGATCTCGAGCCTCTTTTCTCTATGGAAGGGGACGAACTGCTGATCGAGGAAGTGGTAACCAATCTGGTAGAAAATGCGATTAAATATAGCGATCAGGAGACCCGGGTAGTTTTACGAACCGAGGAGCATGAAGGCAAAGTTAGGCTTACCGTGCAGGACCAAGGCCCAGGAATCTCCCTAGAAGATCTTCCCCGTGTGACGACTAAGTTTTTTCGTGGCAAAAAAGCTGCGGAGCAGACCAAGGGAACTGGCCTGGGATTGTACCTCGCCAAGTACTTTGTCGAGCTACACGACGGAAAGCTTGAAATCCACAGCGAGCCAGGAATTGGCACTCGCGTTAGCTTTTGGCTTCCCCTACCCTGAGTCGC
>JAYVQZ010000522.1:0-3474 GCA_043776735.1 Deltaproteobacteria bacterium
CAGAAAAAGGACTATGGCGAAACGGTCTTCCGATTGGATGCCATTCCGGGGTGGGGCTCAGTACTACGCGGTGATCTTGCCTGAATTTTAGTCTCCGAGCGTATCGGGCCTAAACCGCCAGTAGTTTTTGCCAAGATCATGTTGCACCGGCAGCACAAAGCTTCAAGAAACTTGAACGGGTCCCTGTAGTCCTTGTTGTGATATTGGATTACCCCGTTGGTCTGATGACAGCGGTTGGATTTTGATGACGATGGGTTCTTACCCTCGGCAATCGCGAAGCGAGTTTTTCCGGACGAAATTCGTCCTTCCTCCGGAGAAAACGACTTTTCATCCCCGCTTTTAAACCAACCTGACATTTATATTCCCGGGAACTCTGTTAATTTAAATTTTTGCTTTAAAAAATAGGGCCTGCTGTCCCTTCATCTTAATCGGTTTAATTCGCTTCTGTCTGGTCAACTCCCAGTGGCATTGACCGCGTGCTGCCCAATACGACTTTGAGCTTCTCGATGCACGGCTGATGACAGCGCTGCCCACAATCGCTCTGTATATAAAGTCGTCAGGTGATTTCGGAAACGAGCTGATTCTTAAGTCCCGGACAGTTTCCAAGAAGTCCTGGTACTCGACTTTTGTCACCTTGTGGCTAGATGCTAAAACCATGAACGGTTGCCCGACCCGGGCTTCGGGCGGGGGTGAATTCCGGTTCTCCACATCCTTGTAACCATTCACGATGAACCACGCCCAAGGCTGCTTGACGCAAACCACTCGTACTTCCTTTTTGATTCTCAAATTTCTTTCCTTTTTATTTCCTGGTCAATTCCCTTAGCCGCCTGAGCAACTCGACCATCGCAAGTGTGTCTTGTTTGCAGTACGCCAGTCGGTCTTGTCTTAGCTTTTCACGGACTTCGTCAGACAAAGCGTCTCGGCACAAGCGGGTAAATACTGCCTGGGCGCCGCTGCCGCTGTTCACTTCCATGTCTGCGTAGGACATGGAAGGCACAAGTACCGGTAGGACATCTTTAATGCTCAGGGAACCGTGAAAGTCAGGATGGTAGTAATGCGCAAAGGCTTTCTTAAGATCAATAAACCGCGGTAGCAGATTTGAAAGCTTATCAGCTAGGGCGGGGAGATGTTCGGCCAGTTCCCGGATTCGCGTTCTCTCAAAGGCGTCGTTGAATGCCAGAATTGTCCCGGATGTCCCGAGGGCTTTGAGAAGTTCGGTAGCGGTTTCCGTTCTGGGATCGTCTTTCCCATCCGCCAAGTACTCGTGGTGAACGAGGTCTCCATCGGAGGTTTCCAACACATGACAGGAAAACTGAAACGGCAGTTGAATGTAAGGCCGTTGCCCCGGGTAGATTGGTATTGCGGGGTTAATCGTTTCAAAATCAAAAAAATAGATTGGGTAGGATAATCCTTCCAGAAAAGTTCGAATACCTTCCTTGGAGAGTACCGGGGCGTTCTGACGGACAGCCTCAAGCTGCTGCGCCTTGGACCGGCTTATGCGCGCTCCCATTGGGATGTCTTTTATTAATATGGTACCACGCTCGTAGAGTTCAAACTTCTTCTCTGCTGTAACCCCATGAAGCTCAAATACAGAATGCTCGGGGATGTTATCCCAACACTGAGTTTTGAAAGCACATTCGTAAGGCGCATCGCACTGCGGCCCAATGGCTACAGTAGGGGCGGCTTTTCCGGCCAAGGCCTTTTGCATTCGTTTTAAAGCTAACGGTACCTCCGCTAAAAAAGGTTGTAGGTCCTCGGTGCAGTCCGCGTCCGTGAATAGATCATTCAGGTTAGGAAACACACATTGATTATTAATGTGCTTCAAAAAAGTTTTACGGATTTTAAGCCCGCTGCCTTCGGCTACATAGCGTTGAATGGCCAGGTCGGGCAAATGCGCTTCCCTAACCTTGGTAGTGGACTTTACTTCCACGATGTCCCAGGTGCCGTCACCGTTGTTCTTCAGCACGTCGATTCTCACCAGGGTGTTCTGATACTGAAGGGCCGCTTCAAAAAGAGCACGCGGGTTTTTTGCAATGGCGTTTTCCGTGGCCTTCAAGGCTTGCTCTGTCTGTAAATAATCAAAATCAATGAGTACCCCGCCCGGGTAAGCCCTTTGGGCCAGAACACCTACTTCGGATCCTTGGTCGAAAATAAGCTGCTGAGACAGGTCTATTTCTGGGGCTAGCTCGGGATGATGCACTTTAAGGTACAGGGCCTTCAGGCATTGGATGCCAAGGCAGTATCTCGACTTAGAAAGACGGTGAGCTTCCGCCGAGTCATTCTTGTCGGGCTGATTTTTAGAGGATGGCTTTCTCAAGGCCAACGAAACCTTTTTCAAATTTACGCTAATTTTTCTTCGCGACCCACTAATGGGGTGCTTCTTTACCGCTTGGGCTTTTTTCTTCCCGATCGCCATTAGGCCACCTTTTTAGCTTGGTAGAGTTCGGCGGTTTGTCTCGCGCTCTCTTTTACTTTTTCGCGCAGTTCAGGAGGGCTAACGACTTTAGCATTTGGTCCGAAGCCTAAGATCCAGTGAATAAACTCAGGGGTAATGGCCACGTCGACAGCCAAAATGATGGAGCCGTCGCTCTTTGCCACAATGGCTTGGCTTTCGTGCCACTGGCGTTCCTTTACGTAAGGGGCAATGACGGGAGCAATCTCGATCTTGGCAGAGATAAGCTCACCGCCGCGGTAAACACCGAAACTTCCTTGAAAGTACTGTTCAGGATCAGAAAGCGTTCCTTCGTAGGGCATATCTTCCATCCTGGCGTCTTTCATACGCGGTACGCTAAAGATCTTAACTTTCTTATCCCCCAGGTCTTCGGCGACGAGGTAGAGCGAGCCTTTGGAGTAATAGAGGTAGTGAGGCCCGAGACGTCGCTCGGTTTCGCTTTGTTTGCTTGCGGAGCTATAGGAAACAGACAGGATCTGTTTCTCGGCGCAGCAGGCTCGAACCGTCTCCAAGGTGTCGGGAGAGATGCCCAGGCCCCAACGTGGACCTGGTTCAAAGTGGAGGTCGGCCTGCAACTCATGAAAATGGGAGCTTCCGCGACTGCCCAGGCGTGATTCAATTTTGGCAAATATGGATTCCAGATCGGAGAAAAGCGGAGTGTCTTTTAAAGGCGTCAGCACTCCCTTTGCAAAATACAATGCGAGGAGCTCGCGGGACGAAAGCACGAAGTGGTCATTCACACGCGCCACTTTTTCCAGCACCCAACGATTGGAGTTATTCTCTCCCCGGTCCCCTTCAACGTTCAGAGGGAAGCCAGCTTGCGCCAAAGCCTCGAGATCCCGATACACGGTACGCTTGGTAGCCGCGTGGCCGCGCTCATTAACCTTAGCGGTGATGTCGGCAACGCTAAGACCGTTTCGCACGCCTTCTAATAAATTCAAGATGGCGTAGATGCGCGTAACTTGTGAGTTTCTTCCTGGCATATTCCTCTCGACACAGCGTTCTACTCTTGTCGGTATTTT
>JAYVQZ010000523.1:0-13619 GCA_043776735.1 Deltaproteobacteria bacterium
GGCGGTATTGCTTTCTAGGCGTTTGGAGTCATTCGATGAGTTTGAATTCGACAGCATTCCGAGTGGCGGTCGGCCCCGTACTGCGAGTATCCGTCTTCAACTACTGGCGGCACCTTAATTCGAGCGGCGGCGCGCCGGCGCTGGCACAATTACAATGTCCGACGATATAAAGGTGTCGGATCATGAGGTGAAACGATGGGGCCCCCGGGGGCGATCGCATTCTATTCTTTCGTGGCGCAGCGCTGTTCGATGCTCTCACGTTGCCACGATTCCCGCGGAATCTCTCAATGGGGGGGAGACGTTGTTCCCGCCAACGTGAGAGGCTGAGATTCCCAGGCCTTGCGGCCTGAGAAATCGTTAAAGAGTCAAATCAAGAGACAAGATACCCGCTGGATCATTGTGAAAAAGTCGACCCACTTCCGTTCGCATCATCAGAGTCTCTCCTGTAAAAGCCTCTTTAATGGCCTCATCTCGCGAAGGTTCATCAATTTGGAGTTCGGGGTACCGAAGTACGCAGGTCATAGGCTTCAGTTTGGAAAGCATGCAGACTCCATGAACGTGCTTTCCGCTCACAGGAATAAATGCCGACTCCGCTTTTCCAGTAAAAGTTAGGCACGGTGCCTTTTTTCCCACCAAGGCCGTAGGCAGAAAGTACTCCACCGAAAGCACCCCCTCTTTCATTGTGCCCGAAGCCTTTGTGTCGGGATAATTGGCGAAGTCGAGTAACTTCGCCGGTACCGGTACGGAATAGCTCGCCGCAAATCCTATTTGCGCCATCATCCCGAGAATTAACAGACTTAGTGTTTTCATGGTGTCTCCTATAGCGAGCGTTGATCGCCCTCAAACGTTTTTTTCCGATATTTGGTTGCCCGACCGCGTCCTACACGATCGATAAATTCCAACTTAAATAGCTCATTCAGATCCCGGCTCGCGGTGATCTCCGATGTCTCAAAAAGGGTGGAGCAAGTGGCGGTATCAACAAATTCGCTTTGCCGAAGAAGACGCAAAATTTGATGCTGTCTGTGATTTAGCTCAGCGGAGCGAGTCGTAGACTTATCGGCCACGAAAACCTCGGGAGCCACAACCTCCTGCTGATATTGATGAGCCAATACCGTAATTTCGCTACGAAGTGAATAGCCTTGCTCTGACACTTCTACCCAGTGAGAACGTTTGCCTAGAATTTTCCTGATCTTGGCAATCGCTGAATAAATCAGCTGATCATGGCGCAGCGGATGATACTCATATTTCCAGATGAGTCTAATGAGCTCTTGTTTGGTCTTCGGTCCTTTTTCTATTTCCAAGAGAACCGCGCGTAGTGACCGAGAGATCGCTTCCGAAAAGTGCTCGATATTACCCCCATCAAAGATGGTCAGTGAGCCTGGCTCAAGTTCGAGATAAAGCATTTTGCCACCACGTGGTACAGGAAGCACTTCAGCCAACATTCCCCAATAACCACTTTTGAGAATCGCTCCAACGGAAGCCTCGGGATCCCGCTGGATTAAATCCCATAAGTCACCCACGATATCCTCTCCATAGCGAAGAGGAGAGCTTGCCGGGCTTGCCGCTCGGCCCAACATGCGAATGGCAACGGTCTCACCAACCCTCGACGTAAGCTTGGCGACGTTTTTCTCTAAGGCCAACTCGCAGACCGCTATTTTCAATAGACTCACTAGTTTTTTTTCCAAACCGCGAAGCCGTAGTTCGAGCAAAACATCAACAACAGGATCTATTTGGGTGAGAGCATTGCGAACTAAATTGAGCGCCATGTGAGGCTCGCCCTCGAGATGCTGAATGTAGGCATATCTGAGGTTAAGCATCGCCGCTTGTCGCCTATTTTGGGAGGCATAGACGATAGCGCAGCAGCTATTGAGACACTCTTTTGCCTCCGCCAATTTGCCTTTGCGCAAATACTCCTGAGAAAGCTCAAGAAGCAGTGCTGACTGGGTGTACGTGTCCTGTTTGGAAAGGCTCTTAATTTTTTTCAATAGGTGAGCCACCCCCTGGCTACCACTAATACCAAATCGGCTTCGGTACCCAAGTAGCGATGAGCCAATAGTCTCTTGCAACCAAACGGCTCCCAGTTGGGCAGCCAGATGTTCGGCAAGTTCCAAAGTTTTTAGTCCGCGACTGACCTCACCAGTAAGAACGAGTGAATGCCCCTTTAGATCAGCAGCAAATGCGCGGCCGTAAAGAAATCCAGCATCCAGCGCATAGGCAAAACTTTTCTCCGCAGAGCGTAACGCCTTTCCAATCCTTCCCGCAAAATAATGGTAAAAACCAAGCCCCTGATTGAGATAAAAAAGAGAAACCGAATCGTCGTTTTCTCCCCGCAATCGAATGTTCGCGATTAAATAGCCCCGCGATCTTTCGTAGTGAGAAGCCCGACATAGGCCGGTGCCAAGAAAAAACCGGCAAACCGTTTTCTGTGAAGGGGTGAGTTGCTTTTGGCGAAGGAGAAAAAGGGTTTCTGCCTCATCGATTCGGCCGAGCAAAACCAACGCCCCGATGATGTGGGCAAAGTCATCCAAGGAATAACTTGGATGTGGAGAATCTACTGTTTTTTCCGTTACAGCTTTGTGTTGGCCCGAATAAAAAAGAGAAGCCAGCATGTGAACCCCAAAAGCGCGACCTATTTAATATAATCTTAATCCCCTCAAATCCCATCAGTTTTTTATAGAGATGGTCAGTGGGAAATCAAAACCAACCGCGTCACTCTAGGATCAAAGGGACCTCGTGTCCCCTAACTGGAGGTAGTGATGAAAAAATTAGTGAGTATTTTTGTGGGGTTGGCAGTCATATGCGGAGGTTTTGGGCAGCTTGCCGAGGCCAGCGTAGCGCCGGTTTGTGAACGGAGTGAGCCGGTAAAGGCGGTTTTGGTGTCCTTTCTTAAGAAAAGTTGTGAAAAAATTACCGAAAGCGACTTGCTTACCGTGATTCGTCTGGATGTGAGTCGTCGAAACATCGTTCGGTACCAGGCCAATGACTTTACCGGTCTAGCTAACCTTGAGATCCTCAACATCCGTAGCAATCCAGCACCCGAGCTTCCTGAGGGACTGCTTGTTGACCTAGTGAAACTGAAAACACTTGTTATCATCGGTGCGGGATTGGCCCACTTTCCCGATGATTTTCTTTCATCCAATCCCGACATCGAGAATCTTCACCTGTTCCGTATCAAGGTGCGCAGCATTCCCGAATCGGTCTTTAACCGGCTAGCTGAACTTACTCACCTCAAAGTGATCGACGTGGACCGGACACTCGACGAGTCGGACAAAGCACGACTCCAACAAATTTTCCCCAAGGGCGGGCCAGTCAGCCTGTTCTTTCGCTGAGGTGACTATGGAACGTGCAAAAATCCCCGGACTTGCCGCCGGAAAACGGCATCCTGACTGGGGACAGCTTTACACGGCAGCCAAGGAAGAGGCCCTTCCTTGGCATTTCCCTAGTCTTGATCCGGATGTTCTGGCCGAAATGAAATTGCTCAAGGGCCTCGGCAAACGAATTCTCGATATCGGCTGTGGTTTGGGAAATCAATCGCACCTAATCACTCAAAACGGGCATCTGGTCTGGGCAACCGATGTGTCGGAAGCGGCAATTCGCCGCGCGCGCCTTCTGTATAAGGGAACGCATTTCCTAGTCGACGACATTACCCACACATCGCTGCGAGAAGAGTTCGACATTCTAATCGATCGGGGCTGCTTTCATGTGCTGGAACCTGCTTCACGCGCCAGTTATCTGAGAACCGTAGGCCGTCTGCTCTGTCCCCGCGGCGTGCTCTGGCTAAAAGTGATGAGCGAGGAAAACGAGAACGTCGACTTTGGGCCACATTGCTTTTCAAAATTGGCATTACACCAGATCTTCTCGAGTAACTTTGAAGTCCTAAAGATCCACCAAACCATTTACCACGGGTCCACCAGCCACTCTCCGCGTGCCTGGTTTGCAGTCATGAGAAAGAAGGGGTCCCATGCCTGAAGTACTGGTTCTAGGTCCCACAGGGAGTATTGGCTCTCATCTACTACGCCTGCTTCATGAAAATGGAATTGGCGCACGAACAGGAAACCGTCGGGACTTTGATTACTTTTCACCCCGTACCTACTCCCCTCTTTTTCGCGGAGCCACTCATCTGCTTCTTCTTACTCCAGTAGTAGACAGCATGGTGGAATTGACCTCAGCCCTGCTTACCGCAGCAAAAACAGCGGGAATAGAACGTGTGATAAAGGTTTCCGCCTTAGGAGCCGCACCGGATTCTTCTGCCCGCCTTATGCGTTGGCATGCAGAAAGTGAAAAGCTAGTTTCTCAATCGGGATTCTCCTGGGTAAATCTCCGCCCCAATGCGCTGATGCAGAATTTCATTCAGCATTACTCTGCAGGGATCCGAGAAAACTCCGCAATCGCAGTTCCGGCGGGAGAGTCAAAAATCTCTTTTGTGGATGCCGAGGACGTTGCAAAGGTAGCGTTTGTCGCTCTGTTCGACGAACGACTAACTGGCCGTTCGTTGGATCTAACCGGCAACAAGGCGATTGATTTTTGTGAAGCTGCCGCAGATCTCACCTCGGCTCTCGGTCGTAATGTCCGTTACATCGATGTCACAGAAGAAGGAACACGAAAGCACCTAGCCCAAAGGCAATTCCCCTTATGGAAGAGCGAAGCGTTACTGGAACTCTACGCAAGTTACCGAAAAAATGAAGCGGCACGTGTCACAACAACCGTACTAGAGATCACTGGAAAGGCTCCGGGTACCTTTAAAAATTTTATCAACGGCCATGCAAAGGAGTTTCAATGAGCGAGCTATTTCGTGTGAAAACTAAGTGGAGGGGCGGCCTCGATGGCTCCGGAGAGCTGGCCTTTAGAGATTCAGAGTTTCCGTTCTCAGTGCCTAAAAGTCTCAGGGGCGCTGGCTTGGGGACCAATCCGGAGGAGCTATTGCTTGGGGCTTCCGCTGGGTGTTTTCTACTTACCTTAGGTACTGTCTTCTCCCTTCAGAAAATTCCCGTGCAAGGGCTCGCCATGGAGAGCGAGATCGAAGTGTCCACTGAGAAAGGGATCGAGATCAAAAAAATCACCCATTTCCCGCGAGTGACCTTACAGACAGGAATCAGTCTCGAGCTAGTAACAAAGGCAAATCAGGCAATGGCGAGAGCGGAAACATTCTGTCTCATTTCCAAAGCGGTGCAGGGCAACGTAAAGATCGAAATCATCCCCACTTTTGAGATTGAAGGTCAAAAGTGAACCTTCTTTTACTAGTTGTACCGGCGCTCACTTTTTCACCCCCCACTATTGAAACCCGGCTCGAGTGGCTACTCACCACTCCCCTGACGGGGCTTCCGAAATATGAAGCCCCGTCACCCCCCACTCTTGCGACAGTTAAACTAGGAAGGCTGTTGTTTTATGACAAACGCCTTTCCAAAGACGGCACCGTATCGTGTGCCTCCTGTCACCAGGTGGAGCATGAGTACGCCAATGCCACGGCCGTCGCTACCGGCATCGGCGGTGCTACTGGGAACCGGAAGGCGCCGCCTCTTTTCAACAAGGCTTTCCTTTCACCCCAATTTTGGGATGGACGAGCCCTGACTCTTGAAGAACAGGTAACCGGCCCCCTCTTCAACCCGATTGAAATGGGAAATAATGAAGAGAACGTATTGAAAACCCTAAACGCCATTGCTGGGTACAGCCCGCTCTTCGAAGCCGCATTTGGAAATTCAGTCATTGATCTCCACCGATTTTCCTTAGCGATCAGTGATTTCGAGCGGAGTTTGCTCTCAGGAGACTCCAAATGGGACCAATGGCAAAAAGACGCCTCGGCTCCCTACTCCGAACAGGAAAAAATCGGATTTGGTCTTGCTAAGGATCGTGATTGCCTTGTCTGCCATGTGCCTCCATTTTTTTCCGATAGCCTTTTTCACAACACCGGAGTGGGCTATCAAAACGGCGCCTTCAAAGATTTGGGGCGCTATGGAATTACCAAAAATCACGGCGGCAAAGTGCAGGAGACCGGAGCCTTCAAAACTCCTACCTTGAGAAACCTGCTCAAACGAGCTCCGTACATGCACGATGGCAGTCAGTCCACTCTGGAGGAATTGGTAGATTTTTATGATCGCGGCGGAAGCGACAACCTCTACCTTGATGAAAAGATGCTCCCCTTGGGCCTGAGTGCTGAGGAGAAAAAGGCGCTCATCGCTTTCTTGCGTACTTTAGAGGGACACGGTTTTGAGCAAACGACTCCTTTAACGAGCGAGTTCCCTCGATGAAACAAATCCCATCAAATCCCATCGCACTTAACAAGAGAAGGTCAGTGGTTGTGCCCGATGCCCAAGCGTAACTTCAAAATAGAGAAAGGGTGACGAATGCCGGTTCTGGTTCAAAAATTTGGCGGTACTTCGGTGGCCACCGTGGAGCGGATTCGACTTGTGGCACAACGAGTTGCACGAGCCAAAAGAGCCGGATTTGACGTTGCAGTCATCGTAAGTGCAATGGCCAAGGAGACCGATCGACTTTTGGAGCTTGCTGCCTCCTTCTCGCTTTCTCCGGATCGAAGGGAACGCGATGTGGTGGCCTCCACCGGAGAAACCCTCGCGTCCGCCCTCACTGCACTCGCTCTTGGAGCTGAAGGCATAAAGGCCCGCTCACTCCTGGGCTTTCAGCTTCCCATTCTCACTGACTCTGCTACCGAGGCGCGCATTCTTAGTGTGGAAAGTGCGCCGATCTTCGCCTGCTTTGAGAAGGGAGAGGTTCCCGTAATTGCCGGATTTCAGGGAGTCGACCGGCTGGGCAGAATAACCACGTTGGGCCGCGGAGGCTCAGACACTACAGCGGTTGCTGTGGCCGCAGCCCTCGGTGGTGCTCGTTGCGAAATCTTTACCGACGTAGATGGAATCTTTAGCGCCGATCCCCGCTTGTGCCAAGAGGCTTACCTACTTCCTCAGGTTTCTTACCCTTTCATGATCGAGGCCGCAGGCCTTGGAGCCAAGGTAATGCATAACCGAAGTGTGATCATGGGGATGCGCTACGACGTTCCTATTACAGTGAAAAATTCGTTCCATGATTCTTGCGGGACAGACATTGGAAAAGCGGAAACCTCGGTCAATTGTGTGACCGTCGATAATAGCGTTGCCCTGGTGAGTTTTCTTTCTACTGGGCCGCTAACGGAATTTGCTTCCGCTCTGGGCAAACTCGCGGTTCCGTTCGCCATGCTGCAACAGACTTCATCCTTTGAAAAAGTGGCCGTCGTTCCTCGGGATTCCGTGAGAGGTCTGGCCGAACAACTTCCCGGAATCGTCCTCTTCTCTGATGCCGAAGTCTCCAAGGTTTCCTTGGTAGGGACGTTAGGCGGAAATCCCGGCCCTCAAGTTCCGAAAGTGCTGGCGTTGATGAAAAACCGCCAAATCGAATGTCAGGGAATTTCTGCGGGAAATCGAAGCGTCAGCTTTCTCGTTCCCTCCCATCACTCGTTGGAGGCCATTCAGTTGCTTCATTCCCTTTGTCTGAAACCAGTTTCGGAGGAAATTCCATGTCAACCGCACTAACCACGATTGAAATGACCAAGAGAGAAAAACTCGACGCCCGTCTCCTCTGGTTCGATGCCTCTCAATCTCCGGGTCTTTTGGTACGGGCCATTCACGCGGGATACAACGGGGTTTTGTTAACACCAGAACTTTTAGAACAATTTGAAACGATTCTTACTGACAGAGTAACAAAGATTATCCACGTGACCTCATGCCAACAGGCAGAAGCATTGAAACGTCGAAGTGATTTCTCGTCACTCGTCCTTGCTAGTTCTGATAAGGATTTACTCCGTTCACTGGTTCTTGGCGGAATTATTACGGCTTACCGAGCCTTTGTGGACGATGCGCAAAGCCTTCATGACGCTATTCACGTGGGCTGTGAACATGCCTATGTGCTGATGAGTTTCAAAGATCCCACGAACATACCACTCGAGCTAGTAATTGCTTCCTTGCAGAGCTCGCGCACGATTCTTATCAAGGAGATCGCAAAAGACGCCACCGAAGATGCCATTGTTACTCTCGGCGTCATGGAAGTAGGAGCGGAAGGGGTCCTTTTTACTCCAGGCAATCATGCCTCGATGGATCTATTTCTGGACAAGTGGACCCACGGAAATCATCAAACGGTAGCTCTTCAAGTGGGTGAAATCGTAAGCGCCCGCCCGATCGGGATGGGGTACCGGAGCTGCATCGACTTGACCACTTTGTTTGACCCGACCGAAGGAATGTTGGTGGGCTCCACCTCCCACGGCGGAGTGTTCTGCTGCCCTGAGGTGTTTCACCTTCCGTATATGGAACTAAGGCCGTTTCGGGTAAATGCGGGCGCCGTTCATAGCTATGTGTACAACATGGACAACCGCACCGACTATATGACTGAGCTTCGCGCGGGCTCTCCGGTAATGGTGGTCAATGCCAATGGTCAAGTCCGGCGTGCTTACGTAGGCCGAGTGAAGACTGAGGTCCGGCCACTACGCCTTATCGAAGTTGCTTTTCCCGACGCCCACAACGTCAATATTCTTATGCAAGATGACTGGCATGTCCGGATTTACTCAGATGATGTGAAGCCGCTCAACATCACGGAGCTAAAAAAAGGGACAAAGGTACTGGGAAATGTCGGCCAGGCCGGTCGTCATGTGGGAATCAAAGTCTCTGAACATATTTTGGAAAGCTGAGGATCGGAATATGAATGGAAAAAGATTCAGACTCAATCGCTTTCGCTACCCCCATTCGAAAAATGGACTGATCGTTCCCCTAGACCATGGGCTGACACTGGGCCCGCTTTCAGGAATTGGATCCATTCGAGAAATCGCTCGTTGGATCACTCATCCTTCGATTTGTGGGGTCATCGTCCACAAGGGGATAGCCGAGCGACTTACCGAGGCCAGACTATTAGACGGCAAAGGGCTGATGATTCACCTCAATGGAATGAGCTCGATTGCAGCAAGCCCAGACACCAAAGAGCGACTCACGTCGATGGAAAATGCAGCGCGATTAGGTGCCGATGGGGTTTCCTTTCAAGTGAACTTCACTGGACAGAATGATTCCAGAAACTTGCAACTTATGGGTCAATTGATCGATGAAGCGAGTCGATTTGGATTGCCGGTTCTAGCCATGATCTACGACAAAGTGACCAACGCGAACGAAAGTGCCCTAATTAGGCTTCGGCATTTTCTACGAGCCGCCATTGAACTTGGGTGTGACGCTGTCAAGATTGCGCCACCGGCCGACAGCGCCACACTGCCGGAGCTTCTTAGAGGACTTGCAGAGGATATTCCCGTTTTCCTTGCGGGAGGTGCCTTAGCCGACGATCAGGCACTCTATGAAATGACCCGTGCCAGTCTCACATCCGGTTCGAGCGGACTATGCGTAGGACGAAATGTTTTCCAACGGGAAAACTGTGGCGACGTCCTCTCTCAGCTTCAGCAAATTCTCGAAGATCGACCGCGCGCCATTTCCGAGGTCACGTACGAAAGGGACCTGGCCTATGGGACTCATTGATTTTCATGCTCATATGGCCCCCACTGAGGAGGCTCGGGATCGGCTGCTTGCCATGATGGATCGGCTCTCAATAACCCAATCTGGTGTGGTCGCAGGAGGGCTCTGTACGCCGCAACAAATTTCATTACAAATAAATACGAGCACCGGATGCAACGTCTCAGCACGAAACCAAGAAATTTTACAACTGTGTGGTTCGGACCGAAGGCTTCTGCCTTTTTACTTCGCCAATCCCTATGAGTATTGCGACGACTACTTACAAGGGGGGCAGGAGTATTATGGGTTAAAGCTCGGTCCGGCCATACACGGGGTTGCCCTTACCGACAAACGCAACCAGGCATTGATCTTTAGCGCACAATCGTTCGGACACCCCGTTTATCTTCATTGTCTTAGCCAAACGGGTTTCGATACAGATGCCCTATTGACACTGGCTAAGAAATTCCCGTTGGTAAATTTTGTACTGGGACATGCCGGAATTGGAAATTGTGATTTCTTCGCCGTCGATCATATTCGACCGTACGCTAATATATATTTCGAAACTTCGGGCGGCTTCTCGTCCGTGATCAAATACGCCGTAGATAGGCTGGGAATAGGCAGAATTCTTTTTGGCTCCGAGTACCCGCTTCAGGAACCCTCGCTTGAGATCACAAAAATGGAAGTCCTTGGCCTTTCTCTTGAGACTTTGAGCCAGAATGCCTCAGCATTGTTGCGACTGGAGCAGCGCCATGCATAACCAGCTCCTAGATGTCATGACCCGCGCCAAGGTTAGTCCTTTCTACCGTAAAGTTTTAAATGGTGTGACCCGTTGGGACGAAGTGCCGGTTACCACGAAGGCCGACCTCCGAGCTCATTATCCATTCGGCCTTCTTGCGGTGGAAAAGCGACAGATTGCAACTTACCACGAGTCGAGTGGAAGCGAAGGCAAACCCATCTCTTCCTTTTTCACCGAAAGTGACTGGGAAGATATAGCCGCCCGATTCGTTCGAAGCGCGGTCAAACTAACTTCAGATGATCTCTTTTTTATTAAGACCCCGTATTCGATGGTCACTACCGCCCATCAAGCCCAAACTGCGGCGCGAATTTTGGGAGTGCCTATGGTTCCTGCCGACAACCGGTCAGGCCTGATGCCCTATTCGCGGGTGCTTCAGCTTCTGCGCGATCTTGAAGTGAGTGTTACCTGGAGCTTGCCCACCGACGCTATCGTTTGGAGAGTGGCCGCAGAACTCAACGGAATTTCTCCCGTCGCTCTTCCCAAGCTGCGTGCCTTTTGGGTTGCAGGCGAACCGCTAAGTTCAGGCAAAAGAGACGCCATCCGCTTGTTGTGGAATGGGAAATCAGTTTTCCAGGACTATGGAAGTACCGAGACCGGCAGTCTTGCTGGTGAGTGCGCTGAGGGCCGACTCCACTTATGGAGTGACCGGCTTCATTTTGAAATCTTTGATTCCGCGACGCGAGTCCTTTCTCTAAGAGGCAAAGGCCAGCTTGTTGTCACGCCGCTATTTCGCCAGGCGATGCCGCTACTGCGCTACCTCATTGAGGACGAAGTTGAGGTTACCGAAAGCCAATGCGGCTGTGGATCTTTGCACCCCACGATTGAAGTCTTGGGTAGGGCCAGCAGCGCTGTAAAGATCTCAGGAAAATCCCTTTTTCCCTTAGGGATCGAGGATGCGGTCTATCAGGCAGGCAACCCCTATAGTTTGGCTTTATGGAGAGGCTTCCCAGAAGGAAACCGTCTAAGAGTCGAGTATCACGCTTTAAAAAAGATAAGCCCTAACGCGCAGGTTGCCTTGCAGAACGAAATTAGCCGGCGCTTGGGCATCGCCGTGTCCGCGCTCCCTAGCCCGCTCTCGTCGTTTCTTTCTCCCGCCTTGCTGAGAAGGCCTCTTTTGTTTAGTAAACCCCAATTTATTTTTCGGCCAGGGGAAAATACCCTGCGCGGAATTCAATATGCTTAGGAGGAACCATGAGCCCAGTCACCACCCTACTTCCTGATAGTCTAAGGAAACAACACGCCGAGAATTTAAAGCTCGGCTGCGGAAACTTTTTGCACGTTGCTTGTGCGGTTTCTCCCTTTTCGGATCAACAGCACCTGTGGATGGACGCCCCCTGTAAGACATTTACGGGAGCGACCTACTCCGGTTTTTCATTACTTGAGCTCCGGCACGTAGTAGACACCTACGCGTCTTGGTACTACGGGGTGGGAGTTCGCCCCAAGGAACCGGTAGGCGTTTACGTCGGTGAGGGGATAGGAAGTCTGATTCACTATCTCGCGCTGAATGCGATTGGAGCTATCCCGGCCGTTGTAAACGGGAACATGCCAAGTGAGACCGCCGCAAAATGGTTTGCCAAAGTCGGAGTCACTGGAATCTACTCCGATAAAGAGCATGCCGAAAAGATAGCTCCCTATCTTCATTCCAATAATGCGCTCCGCTTTTTTGTAACGGACGACTCCGCGGCCAAGGTCTACCGGCCGCAACTTCCCCCAATCTATCCCTTTCAGCATTCGGAGAAAGATACCGTGCTTATTGGACATTCCTCAGGAACGACGGGAATGCCCAAAGCGGTTGCCTTCGAACATCAACAGTTTTTCTACGGAATCCGCTATCGATTAAGCCTTCCTTTCCCTGGCGGCTCGGAAAAGGTACTTTCGGCGCTACCCCATTCCCACTCCGCGGGAATCGCCTATGTCATGCTTGCGGTGCTTAGTGGGTCTAGCACGATGGTGTTGTCCTCCAATAAGCCCGAAGTGGTTCTTTCCTCGGTGGAGCAATTCCGGCCAACCATGGTCGTCGCCTTTCCCGAAACTTACGTTCTGCTCAACGACAGCGATCTGGATGCCCACGATCTGAGTTCGATTCAGCTCTGGTTTAACGGCGGAGATGCCGCGCATGAGGCTCACATCCGCAGGCTTATAGAAAAAGGACACCATGTCGTTGAGGGCAGAAACTCCCCGGGTTCCATCTTTATCGATGGGCTTGGCTCTTCCGAAATGGGCTTCTCACTTTTTAGAAACGTCCATACCGCAACCACCGAACACTACAACCGCTGCATTGGAAAGCCGTTGGATTGGGTCGATGCAGCGGTGCTTGATGAACAAGGCAATCGCCTACCCCCCTACCGAGTGGGAAAATTGGGCGTCAAATCTCCCACGATCACTCCAGGCTATTGGAACGATTCCGCTCTAACCGCAAAATCGACTT
Source organism: Deltaproteobacteria bacterium (assembly GCA_043776735.1). Classification (GTDB taxonomy): domain Bacteria; phylum Bdellovibrionota; class FAC87; order UBA2466; family UBA2466; genus JBGSST01. The sequence goes on from JAYVQZ010000523.1 coordinate 12,692, forward strand.
TAAACGGTTACTTCCTCACTGGAGACCTTTTTTATACGGACGTAGAGGGGCGCTTCTTTCATGTGGATCGCATTCCCGATGCCATTAAAACCAAGCACGGAACGATCTATAGCTTGGAGACTGAGGAGTGGTTGATAAAGAACTATCCTGAGATTCTTGATTGTACCGTAGTGGCAGCCCCGGCCAGTGATGGCATGGAGAGTGCTGTTGCCATAATTCGCCTCAAGCATGGCGTCCACAGGGACGGCGATCTCCTATTAGCTAAACTGAACGTTGGCCTTGGGGCCGCCGCAAAAAAACCGCTAGCCTCTGTCTTTTTCGGCGAATTATCGGATTTCCCTCTCGGTCCCACAGGTAAAGTTCTCAAAAGGGAGATGCGAGAACTCTTTCGGGAACGATTTGCTAAAACTTCAACACCGATTGGAGACCCACTCCATGCTTAGCACTCACGAATCGGAACTCGATACACGGTGGGCGAATCTCATTGATTCCGAATGGATCAAGCAACTCAATGCGACACCTTTTCTACAACGGTGCCGTTCGGGTGAAATATCGGAAAGAGAGATGAAATCCTTTGCCGTGCAACAGTATTTCTACTCACGCCATTTTACCCGATACCTATGTGCCCTTCTGTCGAACATCGTCGACGAGTCCGATCGCAGGGAACTGACCGAAAACCTCATCGACGAAACCGGAATGGGAAGCAAGGCGGGCATTTCTCACTCTGCCCTTTATCGCGATATGCTGAAGAAACTAGGTCTTGATGTCGAGCACTATGAACCACTACCAGAAACGTTAGCACTCGTTGAGACCATGCTTCAAAGCTGCCGAAATCCTAACGCGGCTGTGGGATTGGGCGCCCTTTGCCTGGGAGCTGAAGCCATTGTCCCGCTCGTTTACCGACAGATTGTTCAAGGGTTCGAGGCCA
>JAYVQZ010000524.1:0-3448 GCA_043776735.1 Deltaproteobacteria bacterium
GGCGGAGTCTGGGCCGACTATTCCTGGGGACGTTTTTGGGGCTGGGATCCTAAAGAAGTATGGGCCTTAATTGCCTTGCTCCTTTATCTAGCGGTTCTCCACGGCCGATTTACCGGTTGGCTACGAGGTTTTGGCTTTGCTACGGCTACCGTGATGTCGTTTCTTGGAGTCCTTATGGCGTGGTACGGAGTGAACTTCGTGCTCGGCGTGGGGCTACACTCGTATGGATTTGGTACCGGGGGATTGGGCTATGTGCTGAGTTACCTTTTTGCGCAGCTCGGATTCATTTTGATAAGTTGGCTACGATATCGAAACAGCGGCGGTGTGCTGTCTCCCATATTTGCACGGGGAAAAAAATAGACCCCTGGCTAGGCCTTTTGCAGACCGCGGGCGATGACACTGGCCATCTGTCGAATAATATTATCTAGCACAGGGGGATCCATGCAGAAGATGAGTTGGGCGAAGAATGACGTTACAAAAGCGTAACCAGAGGTCGCATAGCTAATTCCTTCGAGCTCAACGTCTGAACGAATCTCCCCTTTGTCTTTCCAATACTGGAGCCGTTCTATGAGACCTGGCATTCCGGCGCGGCACAGCTGCTTTGCCATCGTTTCGGCAAGTTTCGGATCGACGATGGCGCGCGATATAATCAGGCGCATCTCTTTTTGTTTTAAACGGGCAATTTCTAAACGTTTTGCAAAAAACTGATGCAGCTCATCTTCTAAAGTCTTGGCGAAAGGGTAGTCGAGAGCTTCCTGCTCCTCGTCTGCTTTCATATTGATAAACAGAGCCAATAGAAGTCCCGCTTTGCTTTCAAAATAACGGTGAATGAGCGCTTCGTTAACCTTGGCCTTTTTTGCGATCATTTTTGTCGTCGTAGCGTCGTAACCAACATCGGAAAAAAGCTGCATGGCGGCTTCAACCAGGCGATGGCGGGTCTGTTGCGAATCTCGCCTTTTTGTCGGCTTTGCAGCCTTAAATTTAGCCTTCTTTTTCATCTCACTAAGAGCGTATTATTGTTTTGTTAAATTTACAATAAAATACATAAAGTCGGACACTTATTCAATGTAAGCAAGTAATTACTTGCATTTAGAAACATCTGTTGGCAGACTAAACAAGTAGAAACATTCACTGGAATGAGGATTTTCTCAAAGGGTGGCACGGATGGTTTTGCGGAATGGCTTTTTTGTCTCGTTGTTGGCTCTAATTCCTAGCTCCACTCAGGCGCTTTCTTTAAAAGATTATTTGCAGCAGGTACGCCTTACCAATCAAGGGTATCAAGGGGCGGTAGAAAGACGAGAGGGTTCCAAGGATCGTGGCGTAGAAAGTGATCTCCTTTATTCGCCTGCGCTTTTTGCCAACGCTGGCCTTCGTTTTGATAAAAAGCAGCCGCAGCTCCCATTTTTTAATTATACGGAAATGGACACCCACCAGTTTTCGATTGGGGTTCAAAAGCAGACCAGATTTGGTTTGCTGGCCAAAATCTCCTACCAATGGGACTTTACCAATTTCATTGGGGCGTCATTGACTGGCGTGCCTTTGAAGTTTTGGGACGCTCGCCCCGTCTTGGAGCTGAGCCAATCTCTCTGGCAAAATGGGTTCGGAAGTGCCACTCAAGCCACCGAGCGCCTCATTGCCGCGCAATCCGAAGCTGATACTTTTGCCGCTGAAGCAGAACGCAAAAACATCGAGCTCATGGCGGAAATGGCTTACTGGCGTCTTTCTGCAGCTAGGGAAGTGGTAAAACAGAATGAGGCCGCCATCGCGGCAAGCGGAAACCTTTTTAAATATATATCAGAAAAAGCGGCGGCCAATCTGAGCGACAAGGCAGACATGCTGCAGGCTAAGGCGGCTCTTGAAACCCGCCGCTTAGATCTTAAGACCGCCAAAGATGAAGCAAAGGCAGCTGCCCGGAATTTCAACTCGGCTCGCAATGCGAGTTTATCTAACGAACCTGAAGCGCTCGATCCGATAACCTGGACAGAGATTTCCAAAATTGAAATCCCCGCAACCAAAGGAATGCGAGCCGATGTGCGAGCTGCTAGAGCGCAAATTAAAATGTCAGAGGCCAATGCCAGCGCGCTAGCAGAGAAGGATAAACCGCAACTTGATCTCTACGCAACGTATGCGTTGAATGGGAGAAATTCGAGACTCGATTCCGCTTTGGTCGACCCCTATCATGCGGGTCGCCCCACCGTAGGCGCCGGTGTGAAATTTTTGATGCCTTTAGATCTTGGAGGGCTTTCGGATGCCCGACGAGGGGCCCAACGCCTAGAAAAAGCTGCCCAGTTAGGTTTAGCTCAAAAGCAGCACGAAGAAGAACAACAATGGACCGACCTCATTGAACGTCTCAGGGAAGCTAAAGAACGGTATGAATTGGCGCTGGTAATGGAATCCGCCCAACAAGAAAAGCTTACCTATGAGAGGCAGAGGCTCCGGCAGGGGCGAACCACCACCTACCAACAACTGCTCATCGAACAGGAGTTCACCCTTTCAGGCCTTATCCGCGTGAAAAACGCAGCCGAAGTGCTCCAAGTGCGCGCTCAACTGAAACTCTATGAAGAGGTAACTCCGTGAACCTTTCCGAACTTTCTATTAAACGCCCGATCTTCATAACCTGCATTGTGATTCTTCTCCTTGTCGTAGGAGTGATTTCTTTCCGAAGTCTTCCGGTAGACCTTTTTCCTGACGTGAACTTCCCAATTGTGGTGGTGACCACCGCCTACCCTGGTGCGGGCCCTTCAGAAATTGAGACCTTAGTAACGAAAAAGGTTGAAGACGAACTGAGCACGATCTCAGGAATGAAACGCCTAACCTCCAAGAGCTTCGAAGGAATCAGTCAGGTCGTTGCCGAATTCCGTTTAGAAACCGACATTAAGTATGCCGAACAGCAGGTCCGTGATCGGGTAAGTGTCGCTAAGACCAGAATGCCGATGGAGGTGAAGGAGCCGGTGATTCGCCGAATCGATCCTTCCGACCAGGCGATTGTTACCCTAGCTTTGGAATCCTCGTTGGGTTCGGCAGCACTATTTGATGTCGCCGATCAAATGGTTAAACCTCGGATCGAACAGATTAAAGACGTCGGGACGGTAAATATTGTCGGTGGCCGCAAGCGAGAGATTCATGTCTATATGGATCGAAAGAAATTACACGATCGCCAAATCCCAGTTGTCGGGGTGGCCCAAAGGCTCAGCGCATCGGGGCAGAATGTTCCTAGTGGCAAGGTGGATGAAGGAAAGCTTGAGACTGAATTTCGGAGTTTGGGCGAATTTAAATCCCTAGACGATATTTCAGGGACTTTAATCAGCATGTTCGGCAACGACGTGCCTACAAAATTATCTGATGTCGGCCGCGTAGCGGATACCTTGGAAGATGAAAGATCTCGGGCCTATGTCGATGGAAATAAAGCTATCTTCATTGAGGTTTATCGGCAGAGCGGATCAAATAC
>JAYVQZ010000525.1:0-3438 GCA_043776735.1 Deltaproteobacteria bacterium
TCGTATTTCCTGCTACTCCCGTTCCATCACCCGTAGAGGCTGACGTAGTGTGACCTGGAAGGATTCCGCCATCCCCAGTGCCGGTGCCTGAAGTAGACGTCGTGCTCGCAGTGGTATTTCCCGCCACAGTCGACGCACTCGAAGCGGACGTTCCGCTGCTTGAAGCCACAGAAGTTCCAGAGATCGAACTGGAAGAACCGGTGCTGCCGCCAGCAACTGTGGTTGCCCCAGAGACAGAGGACGTCCCCGAAGTTCCGCCCACCACACTAGAATTTCCTGAGATCACGCCGCCGCCATCGCCTGTAGATGCCGATGTGGTATTACCCGGAATGATGCCGCCATCGCCGGTGCCAGTGCCCGACGTCGAAGTCGTACCTGCCGTGGTAGAGCCTGCGACCGTGGAACCGCTCGATGCCGACGTGCTCGAGGCTACTCCCGTGGTGGATGCGCTTCCACTGGTCGTACTGGCAACTCCCGTTGTCGGGCTCACGCCGGTGGTTGCGGAACCTGCTCCTGTGGTGCCCGACGCCGCTGAAGTTCCCGTGCTGGCGACTCCTGAGATAATTCCGCCGCCGTCTCCGGTGGTTGCCGATCCGGTGGAACCCGGAATGACGCCGCCATCACTAGGCGCAATGGCAATGGAATTAAAGGCGACTTGTGGCGCCTGTTGGTTTGGCAAAAAAGTAGATTGCTGCAAAGCGGCAAGTTCTTTATTGTCGCGTTCCCCTGGTGCTTGTTTTGAGCAGGACGCCGCGCTCAGTAGCGCTAGGACCAAAATGAGAGAAACGGTGGTGAAACGGATGACCTTGTTCATGGCCAACTCCTAATCGTTTCGCGCCATCCGCTTACATTCAATTTGCGCGCTATTTTTTTTTACTACTAACTACCTATTTAAGATCCTCGTCGTATCTAAAATAAATGATCGATCCCTGAGCCGGGACGGCGCCGGTGAAAACCACTTCGTTATTGGCCTCATCAAAGGTGTAATTGTCCGGGCTATAGGGCACGAGCTGATTGTCTACGTAAACATTTAGCCCGTTGCCTTTGGATTTGAATGAAAGCTTAAACCTGGCGGCCCTATCGGCAATCACCTTGGCCACCCCTTTGAAGCTCTCGCTGATCGTGGAATCGCAAACGCTGGCACTATGTGAAAGTCCACCAATCGCTTGCGCCACTTTCATGTAACGCGTTCCCACAGTAGCGTAACTGCAGGTCGAAGTGTCCGTAATAACGATGGGAAAGAGGTGCACGTCGGTATTCTCAGACTTCTTCACGTTGCGGAAATAATCGATGTACCGTGCTTGGGAAAAAGCGGTCCATAAAGAGTTATGCTCAGGTTCCACTCCTGAGCAGTTCGATTGGCAGGAATAGTCGTCCTCATCGGTCAGAAAGACGATAATCAAAGGAACGCCCACTCTTGAAAACTCAGCGCGGTGCTTGGCCAAGCCCTGGTAGGCCGACTCCAGCCCTTGCTCCCAGAAGCTCGAAGGAGAATCGGTGACGTTGTTAATGATGCTAGAGGCCTCACCCACCGGATCTAGAGATTGCATGCTCTTTACGACTTTCAGGCCGCCAGGGCTGGGGACGAGATTCCCATTATCATGGAACATGTCGGTCGTTACGAATGCCATCTGGTAGTCCGCAGCCTTTCGGTTTCCTAAGAGGTTCACAAACTCTTGAAGGTTATCGCGCACGAAACGGCGGCGCGGCTCCATGGAGCCCGAGTTGTCTAACACCCAAAGAAAGTCTACTTTTTGCGATGAATACTGCTGAGTATAAACATCGCTTCGCATGACGTTCGAGTAGAACTCTTCTGTCTGCCGACAGCTCACGGTGAGCATTGTCGCTGCGGCTCCTATTAAGAGAAACTTTCTGCCAAATCTCATATCCCTATCCTCCGTCCGGAAAATCACAAATGCCCCACTTCAATGATACGTCGCTTCCTAAAGACTTTGGGCGAGTGAGTCGAAAAGCCTAAAGGAGGCTTAAGGAAAGTGTTTGTGATCGTAGACAGTTTTCCAAAGATGGAATGATTCTCAACATAAATGACACAATGTTACACCATGAATTTGTTGACGAATTTTCACTTTTGAAAAGCGCAGCAACTTTGACGCAATGACTTAAAACTCCCTATGATGGAGGCATACCGAACCAGGGAGGCCGACAGTGGGACGAGTTAAACAACAAGCATCTGCGGTGCGAACACACGTTAGAGCTCAGATTGCAGGAAAGGTTTTTATTCACGACGAAAACCGGCTCTTTATTGCTCCATTAAGCAATTTGAGTGCGGGTGGACTGTTTGTTGACCGTTTGGTCAGCATTCCCGAAGGGGCCTTGGTTCGGATTGTCATAAAGTCTGAAAAACTTCATGACCCGGTACAGGCTCTGGGAAAGGTTGTTCGAGTTGAGACTAATGGTCGTCGTGGATTAGCGGTACAATTTACAGCGATTTCTAAAAAGGCGCGCGAGGTTATTTCGAAGTCAGTCTCAGTGGCTCACGTCGAAGAAGCCCTTGCTGCCTAAGCCAAGAGCTCGGGAATTATCCCGAACTCGAATTGAGGTAGCTATGCCGAGACTCTATTCGCGGTCGGCATTATTGGTCGTAGGATTTCTTATGTTTTGGGGAGTCGTGGTGCCCCAAGCAAATGGAGATTCAAGCAGTACGCGTTCGCGTATTAAAATTCGAAAGAAGACCCAGCTATTTCGTCCTTCGACGGAATCCAATGAGGCGTTGGACCTTGAGCGTTTTGATATTCTTAATGCTAAACGCAGGTCCCTTATTCTTGATATCCGCCGTTTTATCCGCGACGCTCACGATCCTGAACAAAAGGCCGAGCTCAACTTACGTTTAGCCGCCCTTTACCGCGAAGATTACACCGCCTCCTTAGCCAAATCCCAGGTCAAATACGATCGGGAGCTAAAGGCCTGTGATGCAAAAAAATGTAAGAACACGCCAAAACTCGATAACAGCGAGGCGACAGGTTCGCTTTCCAAAGCACGAGCGATTTACCGGGATCTCGTGCAACACTACACCTCTCATCCTAGGCGAGATGAGATGATTTTTTTTCTCGCTCAATCTTCGCTTGATATGGGAAAGACTGACGAAGGGATGACCTACTTCAAGAAGCTTTCGGATGAAAACCCAAACTCCCGCTATGTTTTTGACTCGTTAATTCAAGTGGCTGATTACCACTTTGATAAAAACCACTTTAACCAAGCAGAACCTCTTTACGATAAGATTATCGCAAAAAAATATCGTCCCCTGCTCTCCTATGCTGTCTATAAGAAAGCTTGGTGCGCCTATAACGCTCAAAGAACAGCCCAAGCTCTTCAGCACTTTAAATGGGTTATCCAAAACGAAGACAGTGAAGACACCACTTCGGGCAGTACCATCCGCGTGAAAGGTGAAGCGTTGAAAGACATTACGCTGGCTTTCGT
>JAYVQZ010000526.1:0-3437 GCA_043776735.1 Deltaproteobacteria bacterium
GATCATTCGTCCCACTGGTCTTATCGATCCCGAGATCACGATCAAGCCCGCTCGTGGCGCAGTGGATGATCTTTATGGAGAAGTGAAGAAGGTCATCGAAAAAGGGTTCCGCGTTCTTATCACTACGCTAACTAAACGAATGGCCGAAGATCTCACTGAGTATTACCAGAAGATGGGCATCCGCGTGCAGTACCTGCATTCCGATGTGGACACAATTGAACGAGTGGAGATTTTGCGACAGCTTCGTTTGGGCCAGTTTGACGTGCTGGTGGGAATTAACCTTTTGCGAGAAGGTCTTGATCTTCCTGAGGTTGCCCTAGTGGCTATTTTGGACGCTGATAAAGAAGGCTTCCTGCGAAGTCAGACCTCTTTGATTCAAACGATCGGAAGGGCCGCTCGTAACGTTGAGGGAAGGGTGATTCTCTACGCAGATAAGATGACCGATTCCATCAATTACGCAGTCAATGAGACCGAACGCCGTCGCAAAATTCAACGCGACTATAATACTCTGCATGGTATTACTCCTGAGACAGTAAAGAAAAACATTCAGAGTTCTCTCTATTCGGGAGAGGATAAGGACTACTTTGCTCCCGCTAAATTCGACCCTAAAAAAGAGGCTGAGTACGTGGATCCAAAGGCGTTGCCCAAACAGATCGACCGCCTCGAGAAGATGATGAAGACTGCGGCTAAAAATCTAGACTTTGAAAAGGCAGCGGAACTTCGCGACCGGCTTAACGTACTGAAACGAAATCAGCTCATCGCGGTTTAGGGCAAACTCCTTGCCCGCAGTTGCCCAATGCAGTTTCACAGGCAAAGGTGCCTCCTTTAAAAAAACGAAATCGAAGGTAACCGTGAAAGTCGGTTCGTAAGACTTCGGATCCAAATTGCCGCAGACGGTCTACGATCATAGCGTTGGGATGTCCGTAACGGTTAGTGGTTCCGGAGGAGACGGCACTAAAGCGGGGGCGGATTGTTTTTAGAAATTTCGGTGTGCTGGAAGTTCGGCTGCCATGGTGGGCCACTTTGAGCACCGTGACCGGTGGCCACTGGGCAATATTCGCGTGGGCCGCAAGCGATGCCTCCCCCTCTCGTTCTAAGTCTCCGGTAAAAAGAATCGAGCAACGTTCGTAACTTAGATGGATGGCCAACGCACTGTCATTGGCTGTCTCCCCTTTTAAGGGAACCAGTTCCGTGGTCACTCCATTGAAGTTGTCTTTGATGGTTTGTGAAATCGGCTTTAAAGGGACCTTCCTAACTCCCGCGCGGGCCATCAGAAGCTTCATCAATGGCTTTGGATCTGTGAGAAATTTTGCGTTCACCATTAGCTTCTCAACGCGAAGCTCTGTAAGAAGGGCGAGAAGCCCCTCGCCATGATCTAGATCCGGGTGAGAAAGGACCATGGCATCGAGGGTGAGAATTCCCGCTGTGGTAAGTTCCGAAAATAGATCCCGCCGGCCAATACTCCGCTCCAAAAAGGCGCCTCCGCCATCCACAAGCCAACGGGTGCCTCCAGGAAATTCGATCAAAGCACTGTCCCCCTGACCCACATCAAAAAAAGTCACTACGAGCTCAGTTTTAAGAAACCTCCCGTAGGTTCGAATTCCCGCCTGATAGAGGACTAAAAGCAGGCTACCTACCAGCAAAACACGGTTCATTTGGGGGAGGAGAGCAAAACAAAAGCCAAGGGGTCGATAAAAGCCAGCTTTCGGGTTTCACCTAAGCCTCTGAATTTACGATCCTCTCCAACCGTTGTTTTTTTAGGCGATCTCGCAATTTATATGAGTTCAACGTGGTGGTGAATTCACGCAGAATACAATGACATCAGGCAGCCGATTGTTTTCGGCAACCCATTTGCTGTGCCTTAGATTTTCAACTGGAGATTCATCATGAGCGCGCACTATTTCAATCGGCTTTCGTTTTCCTTTCTTTTTGCCGGCTTAGGCATCCTCTTTAGCTCATGCAGTGTTCACCAGGCTGCTAACCTTAGTGGGAGGGAAGACAATTGTGTGGTGATGGCGACAAGTACCTCTCCGAATCAGAAGGTATGTTTTGAAAATGTAAATGGAAGAGCCGTTGTCGAAGGTGACTTAGATATTGGTTCGGTTGCGGACCTTCGAAGCGGCACTCCGATTCGAAATGCCGTGGCACTTGCCAGAGGCTCGTTTTATCGATGGCCCGATAAAAAAATCCCCTACGTACTTGACGCTACCCTTAAGGATCAACAACGAGTTACCGACGCGATTGGGTATTACCACGCCAACACCGACTTCCGGTTTATTGTTCAGACCAACGAAACCAATTATGTGCGTTTTAAAGGGGGATCGGGCTGTATCACATCGCTTCTTGGAGCGGCAGACGGAGAGAAAACGGTAACGTTGGACGGACCTTGTTCGTACGGAAATGCTTTACATGAAATTGGGCACGTTTTGGGACTGTTCCATGAACAATCTCGAGAAGATCGCGATAACTATATTGTAGTGAACTTCGATAACATCATTACCGCTCCCATTGATCGTCGCCCTCAGTTTAATAAGCAAATCACTTTTGCTCAGGACATAGGTGAGTATGACTTCGAGTCAATAATGCATTATGAGCCTTACGCTTTCGGTAAGCCCAATCCTGACGGGTCTGCAATGACGACTATCGCTAAAAAGGAAAAGTTGTTGAAGCACGATAGTAGCGATACTGACTTTGGCCAGCGAACCCATCTCAGCGACAAAGACAAAGCAGCCCTTGCGTTTCTTTATTCCAGCGACTTTGTCGAAACTCCCGATAACGTTAAAGTAGCCAACCAGACGCAGACTACTGCCGATTTGAGTTTTTCGGACAATAGCGATAACGAGCAGGGTTTTACCGTAGGAATTGCGGGACCTCTGGATAGCGCCTCTGCCCAAAATCCAAGCTACCGGACGCTTAAGACGTACCCGGCTCACTCTGGAACAGGAGACTACTCCGTGCCGGTTTCCGGGCTTATTGCTAATTCACATTATTTACTTAGGGTCGCGGCATTCAAAGCGCGTATTCAGACATGCCAAACCACGACTTGCCCGCCCATTTACTCCAACCCCTCTTTGGCGGTGGACCTTGTTACTTTGCCTTTGATAGTTAATCCTACGACTCCTACGACTCCTACGACTCCTGCCGTCACGCCAGCACAGCTAACACTATCCACAGGCAATGGAACTGGTCTTTACCTGTTTGGCCAAGTGGTAGTAGGGGCTTCGGCCTCGGGGTTCGTGACTTTGAATAACAGCGGGGGAACCGCGGCTGCGCTTAGCCCGGTCGTTTTTTCAGACCTCGGATTTCAGCGTGTAGGGGGAACCTGCGGGGCAAGCCTGGCGGCCCACAGTTCTTGCACCTATAGCATCCAATTTACGCCATATAATGTGGGCACCATAAGTTCAGCCATGAAGGGAATGAACGGAACCAATTCGTCA
>JAYVQZ010000527.1:0-3425 GCA_043776735.1 Deltaproteobacteria bacterium
TGCTTGGCGAGGGCCTCCTCTGCCTCTCCCAAAAGACGCTTAACCTGTGACTCTTCAAAAGCGGGTGCTGCCAGCATTTGGACAGTAAGTTTAACGACCCTCTCCACCTCGGTGGCCGGAGCCAAAACTGAGACGGTCGTCTGATGTTTATCCACGCTAAAACCAACATGGGCGCCGGCTAAAGAGAGCGCCTCCTGAATGTCAGCCCGAGTGAGCGCCGGCAACCCTTTCCAGTTCTTCACCCCCCCTTCTTGAAGGAGTGAGGCTGTCAGTTTTGCCAACCCCTCAACCCCTTTGGGATCATCTGCAGTTCCTACTAGAAACGTAAACTGCACGGCGGTAAGGGGAAGCTTTGCTTGTCGATTGAGAATCCAGCGGGTACTCCCTGAAGCCGTAATTCCGGCGAGCATAACGAGATAAGTAATCCGATAAGAAAAGCTCATTTTTTCCCCCTCAAAACGACTGTAGTTCTGCCCAAAGCCACTAAATAGTCTTTGCCGTACTTTTGAATATCCTCAGCCTTTACTTCATCTAACCGTTTAAGATGTCGATCCAAAACCCCGAGGTCCGGCTCAAAACCCGTATACCAGCCGATTCTCCCTGCTAGTTCATCAGGAGATCGAAACCACTCTAATACGGCGCGATTTTTTAAGCGGCTTCGAATTTTTGCAATCTCCTTTTCAGGTATTTGGCGAGTGGCTACTGACTCCACACGATCAATGACTGCCTTTCGCAATTCCTTCTCGTGAGTTTCCCCTGCTTGGGTAAGCCTCATCCCTACGATCCATAGGGAGGGATCAATCGTCTCCACGGCCGGCGCTTCGGCTTCGTCAACCCACCCTTTGTCGAAGCGAAATTCTTTTTGAAAGTCCGAGGTGGAGGAAAACTCAAGTTCAGAAATATAGGCCAGAACAGCAGAGTTTCTTGTTCGCGTGCTAAATCCGGGAACCAAGTAACCAATGTTCACCCTCGTCTGGCTGGGCTTTTCAAGAAGGACTTCTGCCTCTCGCGGCTCCTTTTGCTTTGGTTCTTGGGGAACCTGCGGAGCCTTCTCCTCGGCTTTTTTCCAGCTACCGAAATATTTCTCGACCATTTGGGTGACCGCGTTCTGTTTCACATCACCGACAAGAGTAATTGAGACATTTTCTGGTCGGTAATGTGCCCTAAAAAAGGGCCAGACGTCAGCATACCGCTCTGTAAATTTCATGACGTCGGCCTTGTATCCCATCGTGGTATGTCCGTACGGATGCACCAAGAATGCCGTAGCCAATATCTTTTCTTCCATCACGAATCCAGGCTTTACGACATCTTTATGGTATTCGCCCAATACGGCACCCGCTTCATCCTTTAGCTGTTTTTCATCAAAAAATAGATTCTGAAAACGATCTCCCTCGGCTTCAAGAATCTTCTCAAGCGAGCTGGTGGCAACCACTCCATGGTAGGAGGTAAAATCGTTGTTGGTCCACGCGTTATTCTCTGCTCCGACTCGAGTGTAGAGAGCTCCAAGTTCCGCTCCAGTACGGCTTTTGGTTCCTCGAAACATGAGGTGCTCAAAAAAGTGGGCAAAGCCCGTTTTCCCTCTTTCCACCTCGTTGCGAGATCCTACTCGCACCGAGATCTGATAGGCCACCACTCCGGGGCTGGGAAACGCAACCGTGTAAACCTTCAAACCATTGGTCAAGGTCGTTTCCCGGTTGGGAAGCGTCAAAAAGGATTTGGCCAAAACCGATGGGGAAAGAATGGCAAAGGCCGACAGAAGAGAAAAGTAAAAGGGGCGCATTTTCATATGGTCACTCCGAGTACCGAAAATTTAAACAATTTTACGTAGGTTGGGTAGAATGAACTTACCCAATGCATGAACGCACCCCATCGATTCGTCTCTGGTTTGGCGTTATGGTGTTCTCGCTTGTACTGCTTTGGGGGCTTTTAGGCCGGGACAAAATAGGTAATGATACGGAAACCTCGGCCAGCGTCTCGGCTCCTTCCGCTCGTGACACCCAGAGCCAATCGCAAGCCGCACCACCAACTGAAATTATTAGAGCCAAGATGCACTGTCAGGACCTTTTTCACACCGCTTGCCAACGCCGCGGAATCACGTCGGACCCCTCAGGCGAGGTTCAACCCAACATTCGCGGAGAAATCGAGGCACTTCGCCTGTATGAAGAGATCATTCACCTGCATCCGGATTGGACAAGCGACGAGGTAGATGAGGAGCTGGTAAAAAATATCTATACTGATAAAAGAAGGCGGAAACTGCTCGACACCTTTCAGTGGGTCGTTCAAGAGATAAAGCGGATTATCGAACAACAGCCAGTAACCATCTTCTCCGCTGACTTGAAAAAAAAATTAAAAGCACGAATTGACTCAACGTTCTTAGAGCTACCCCCTCCCGCATCACTTTACAGCTCGGAGCCAGACCTGTTTACTAAGAATGAAATGTACTTTGAATCGCTGCAAAACGGTCGGCGCGTCATTCGGGTTGGTGGAGCGTATCTACTTACGGTGAAGTCCTGGTTCAATCGTGTGTTTACCCTCAGCCATGAGCTAGCCCATTCGATAGACCCGTGTGAGCTTCGTGCAAGCCATATAGAGCCGGCCGCATATCGACGACTCGCGCGCTGTTTTCATCAGAAGAAGATTGTCCAGGGGGATTCCGACCGAGTTCTTTGCAGCACCAAGAACCAGCTTGGTGAGGCATTCGCCGACTGGGTGGCCACTGAGGTGACGGCACATGCCATGGAACGTTACCGAGAAAAGTTTAAAAACCATGAAGATCAAGTCCACGCGGCGATCAATGCCGTAAGAGACCTTTGCGATCAGGAATTCTGGGTCACTGAGGCTGACCGAGAGATCTATCCTGACCCGGCAATACGCATTGGAAAAATATTTGCAGAAAATCCCAAGATAAAATCATTTTTGAATTGCGAGGAAGTCCCCAATGAAAGTCCGTACTGTGCATTTTAAATTTGCCTGCTTACTTTTACTTCCCTTGATTCTTTGGGGTTGTACTTTGGGGAAGGTGGCCTCTGATGAGAAATGGGATCGTTCCGGAACCGATGCTAGCATCGAGATCTCCTATCTTCGCGGCTACAACTCTCACCGCTACCTGGTGCTCGAAGAAAAAGAAGACGCCAAGGTCCAAGCTTTCAAAGACCAGTATTTGATGAAGGAAATGAAGATCCCGCTTAATAAATTTTCAAGGCTTGCTGAGGAAACCGCTACCATTCTAGCGTCCTTGAAACGCAATCCCGCCTCTAAAGAGCAATCGCCCTGCCGAACCCCTTTTCTCATTCGCTTAAAAGACAACAGCGAAAATCGCTATGTCGCCGGGTGCCGGGGGAGCAATGAGGGCGCGGCCTTAGGAAAACTAATTAAAGACGTCGAATTCATAATGGCCTCGCCGGAAGAAGTAAAAAAGAATTAAA
>JAYVQZ010000528.1:0-13489 GCA_043776735.1 Deltaproteobacteria bacterium
AAAGAATATCCAAGAGCAAATGAAGGAAGAAGAGGTTCGTTTCCACGAGACCCTCCACCGTGGGATGGGCATTTTAGAAGAGACACTGTCGTCGCTTGAAAAATCAGGAAGCAAATCTATTCCAGGTGCGGTTGCCTTTAAACTCTATGACTCGTTCGGTTTTCCCTACGATCTCATCGAAGTGATCGCCAACGAGCGATCGGTGAGCGTGGATGAAAAAGAGTTTCAGCATCTGATGGAAAAGCAGAAGACTCAGAGTGGAGTGCACAAGTCCACGGGGGCTGTCAATGCGGAATCGCTCACCAAGAGCCTCAGTGCTCTCACCGCAACGAAGTTTCTTGGCTATGAATCCTTAAAGGATCCCAAAGAAAAGCTTTTGTTCCTCGCCGATGAAACTGGCGCGGCCATCAACGAGCTAGCATCGGGAAAAAGCGGTATCGCCGTTTTTGAAGCCACCCCTTTTTACGGTGAAAGTGGCGGCCAGGCAGGGGACCGTGGAGAATTGCATCAGGGAAAAGGCAGTAATGCGAGAGTTGAGAATACGACCAAGCTTGCCAATAAGTGGTTTCTTCATCACATCACTGTTTCTCAAGGCAGCGTAAAAAAAGGAGAGAGTACAGAACTACTTGTTGATTCGGAAACTCGCAAAGCCACTGCGGCCAATCACACCGCTACCCACCTTCTCCACGCAGCCCTTAGGCAAGTTCTTGGCGACCGCGTGAAACAGGCAGGGTCACTCGTAGACTCTCAACGGCTTCGGTTCGACTTCTCGTACCCTCGAGCGGTCTCAGCCGAAGAAAAGGCTCAGATCGAAGCCTTAGTAAACGACGAGGTAAGAAAAGGCGAATCGGTTACCAAATCTGAAATGAGTTATGACGACGCCATCAAATCCGGAGCCCTGGCATTTTTCGATGAGAAATATGGCGATAAAGTTCGCGTAATCCGCGTGGGTGGCGAAAAACCTTTTAGTGTGGAGCTCTGTGGCGGCACTCACTTAGACAATGTCGGAGACATTGGCCTGTTTAAGCTGATGTCAGAGTCTTCCGTTGCCAGTGGAGTAAGGCGCATTGAAGCAATCACAGCTCACACCGCGATTTCTCATCTCACTGGACGTGACTCGGTACTTCGCGAACTGGAGAGTAAACTAGGGGTTTCAGAAAAAGTGCTTCCTCAGCGAATCACTGATCTTCTTGCCGACAACTCACGCATGAGTCGTGAGATGGAGCATTTGAAGTTAAAGCTTGCGCAATCGGGGGGGGGCAGCAAAGAGACAGCGCTTCATGAGCGGTTTAAAGAGATAAATGGCTACCGGGTCATCGCCGAAAAGGTAAGTGACGTAAATCCCAACATCCTTCGCACGCTAGTCGATCAGATCCGCGATAAGCTACACGATAAGACTATCATTTTGCTGGCCACGGAATCTGAAGGAAAAATCTCACTAGTACTGGGATTGACCAAAGACCTCGTGCCAAAATTGGATGCTGGAAAACTCATTCGCCCCATCGCTGAAGCGATTGGGGGAAAAGGGGGGGGGCGGAGTGATTTTGCCCAAGCTGGCGGAACTAATATGGCGGCATTGCCCCAGGCAATGGAACAACTCTTTGAGTCTGTGAAAGGGCTTTAGGGAAGAATGGATATTCTCGACCGCTATTTGGTGAAGGAATTCCTAGCCTATTTTATCGCGGTTCATTTAGGGCTTGGGGTCCTGTCGCTCGGAATCGATTTCCTATCCCACATGTGGGATGTGAAGCTCAGTCTGGCGCCGATGCTCGTTCTCTACGGCTACAAACTTCCCTTGTACCTGCAGCAGTTTTTTCCTCTAGCCGTGCTCCTCTCCACATTAATTTTGCTCACCACAATGTCGCGCCAAAATGAGATCCTTGCCCTATTTTCCGGCGGCATCGGTTCCTTCCGAATCGTTTCAACCCTAGTGGCAGTGGTCGCCACCATTTCGACGTTCTACTTTTTGTTTTTCGACTCGTGGGTACCGGTCTTTAATCATAAGCGGGCCTTCTTGGAGCAGGGGTTAGACCCTGATCAACAGATTTCAATGAGCCATCCCGAAGGCGGATTTTGGTACCGCAGCAACAACCTTATCTATAATATTGGTCGTTACCTTCCAGAAAAAAACCGGATGGAAGACGTCAGTATTTATTTTCTGGAAAAAAATTCGCGGTTGAGCCAAAAAATTCACACCGAGGTCGCACTCTTCAACGGAGACGACTGGATTTTGGGCAAGGGCTTTTCCGTAAAATATCCCGGTGGATTTCCAGAGCTAACGCCTTTTAACTCCCTGGACGCCATTATTCCAGAGAAGCCCAGCGACTTTAAAGCGATCCGAGTTTTGGAAGACACGATGCGACTAAAGGAATTACGCCGCTACCTCTCTGCCCATGAGGGCACGGGACTAGATACCACAGCCACTCGGGTTCACTATCATGAAAGGCTGGCCTTCGTTTTTTCTCCGCTTATCTTTCTTCTGTTGGCGATTCCACTCGGAATTCAGCCCATGCGCAGCCGCTCTCTCATGAAGAATGTAGCCGTAGCTTTTTTGGCGGCCTTTACCTATTTGATGTTTACACGGCTCTCCCTCTCCGTGGCGCGAGGTGGTTTTATTAGCGCCTATGTTGGCGCCTGGTTCCCCAACACCCTTTTTCTAGGCATTTCGCTCTATCTCTTAACCAGGAGGAATTGAGTGCTAGAAATTATTAAGTATCCCGATCCGCGGTTAAAACAAAAAAGTGTGCCCGTAATTCACTTTGACCAAAAGCTCCATGCCCTTTTGGAAGACATGGCCCAAACCATGTACGAGGCCGACGGGATTGGGCTAGCTGCGGTTCAGGTGAACCAACATTTGCGAATGTTCATCATTGATCTAGGCGGTGAGGACGGTCAGCGGAAAAAGAAGTGGGAGTTCATCAATCCCAAGATTTCTAATGGCGAAGGAAAGACGGTTTATGAAGAAGGGTGCCTTAGCGTCCCGGGTCTCACCGAAGAAGTCACCCGCAAAGAAAGAATCACAATCGATTACCAGGATCGAAAGGGAAAACTCCGAAAACTGGAAGCCGAGGGCTTATTCGCCGTGGCCATTCAGCATGAAAACGATCACCTCGATGGAATTGTTTTTATTGAACGCCTCTCCCCCATCAAACGGCGCCTAGCCAAACGAAAACTATCCAAACAAGTCACCCTGTAACAGGTGTCAGTCCCCCCTACCTACGCAGGGGACGTGGTCGTAGAAGGGCGTTCAGCTATGACCGGTACCTGTCCATGGGTAAGGGTGACTGACACCTGTTCGTAACTGTGGACGAACCACGCCCTTCCCCCTAACATCGGCCCATGCTGCGTTATGTATTTATGGGGACGCCGGATTTTGCGTCGGGGATTTTAAATGACCTAGCGGAGCGCTATGGAGCACCATCCTTGGTGGTCACTCAGCCAGCCAGAGAGAAGGGGCGTGGCCGAAAGGTAGAGCCCACCGATGTTGCCCGAGTGGCCATGGAAAAGGGGTTTGTGTTAATTGAGACTGCTAACGCCAATGCGCCAGAAGTCGTGGCGCATATTCGGGCTGCCAAACCCGAAGTGGTGCTGGTGGCAGCCTTCGGGCAGCTTCTAAAAGAGGAGTTGTTGGGGCTACCCTCACTCTATTGCTTAAATGTTCATGCCTCGCTGCTACCAAAATACCGCGGCGCAGCACCTATTCAACGGGCGATTTGGAATGGCGACACCGTCACAGGAATTGCCATCCAAAAGATGGTGAAGAAGTTAGATGCGGGCGACATTCTGCTCATCAAAGAGTGCCCTATCCTTCCTAGCGATAACTCCCAAACTCTGTTTGAAAAGCTCGCCAAATTGGGAAGCCAGACGCTAATTGAGTCCTTAGGACTAATTGAAAGCAACACCGCCTGTTTTACTCCGCAAGATGAGACCCAGGTTACCTACGCCAAAAAAATTGCAAAAGAAGACGCCCTTCTCAAATGGGAGCTAACGTCATTTGCGATCCACAATCAGGTTCGAGCGCTCTACCCCTGGCCCGTGGCAGAGACACGTTTGGGAAATCAGAAACTTAAAGTGCTTGAGGTCAATGAGACGCAACGCCCCGTTAGTGGCAAGCCTGGCGAGATTCATACCGATCATAAGAGTTTTATTTCGGTAAGCTGCGGGGATCAAACAACTCTTGACCTTCTTCGTGTCCAGCCTGAAAACCGAAAGCCAATGGCCATTTCGGAGTTTCTTTCGGCTTTCCGGGGGCACTTCCCCCATACCACGATGGCACATACGAGAACGGAATGACCATGAGCACTTCAAAAATCCAGATTGCCCCTTCTCTTTTAGCCTGCGATTGGGGCCGACTCAAAGAGGAGATCCAAAAGCTCGAAGCCGCAGGCGCCGATGTCTTGCACCTAGACATCATGGATGGCCACTTTGTACCAAACTTTACCTTTGGTTTTCCCATCATCGAGGTAATTCGCAAAATTACCCGGCTCCCTTTGGACGCCCATCTGATGATTTCAGAGGCGGATCGCTATCTAGAAACCTTTAACGGCGCAGGCTGCGATTGGATTTCCGTTCACGTGGAAGCTAGTCCCCATTTGAATCGCACGTTGGCACGAATTCGAGAATTGGGAATGAAGGCCGGAATTGCTATCAATCCTGGAACCTCCCTTTCCGCACTCGAGGGGGCACTCTTTGACGCGGATTTCGTCTTGCTTATGAGCGTGAATCCTGGTTTTGGCGGGCAGCGTTTTATCCCCAACTCGCTTGAGCGACTTCGGGAACTTAAGAAAAAGATCGGCACCAAACCGGTGCAGATCCAGATCGACGGTGGCATTAAGCTTGAGAACGCCAAAGACGCGATCGCCGCGGGTGCAGAAATACTCGTCGTTGGCACCGGACTCTTCTCTCAGCCGGATTACAAAACCACGATTCAGAAACTGAAGGGATAACCACCGTCATGATACTTATCGACGGCAATCAGCTTACCCTTTCCCAATTCCACAAAATTGTCTTTGAGCGGCAAGAGGTTGGACTCACCCCGCAATCCAAAGCGGCTATGGCAAAAAGCAGGTCGCACGTTGAAAAAGCGATGCTTACTGGCGAGTTAATTTACAGTATCAACACCGGCTTTGGCGTATTAAGCAACGTGAAGATTCCTGCGGAATCGTTAGATGAGTTACAGATCAATCTGATCCGCAGCCACTCGGTAGGCGTGGGCCCTCTCCATTCCGAGGAGGAAAGCCGCGGACTTTTATTACTGCGGGCTAATGTTTTGGCCAAGGCCCTCTCCGGCGTTCGACCGGTAATTGCCCAGACGCTTTGTCAGATGATTAATAAAGGGGTTCATCCGTGCATCCCTACCAAAGGATCGGTAGGAGCCAGCGGTGATCTAGCCCCGTTAGCCCATCTATCGTTGGTGCTGATAGGGGAAGGCGAAGCTATTTTCGAAAGTAAACGGATGTCCGGTTCTCAAGCAATGAAGCAGGCGGGTATCACGCCAGTCCGATTGCTGCCCAAAGAGGGGCTCTCTCTCATCAACGGTACCCAGCAGACAACGTCACTTGGCGCTATCCTAATTGTTCGGGCCGAGGCCATGATCGAAGAGGCCGATCTTATCTGCTCAGCCAGCCTGGACGGCACCTTAGGAACAGCCGCAGCCTTTGCTTCCTGGCTCCACGAAGCCAGACCGCATGCCGGACAGTTAAAATCTGCGGCAAACCTCGCCCATTTTTGTTTGGATAGCGAAGTCTCCGCCAGTCATACCGACTGTGAAAAGGTGCAGGATGCTTACTCCTTTCGTTGCACACCGCAAGTTCATGGCGCCTGCAGAGACATGCTCTCCTTTGCAAAAAAAACGATTGAAATTGAAATGAATTCGGCCACCGATAACCCGCTCGTACACCCGGCCACCGGTGAGGTGGTTTCCGGCGGAAATTTCCATGGCCAGCCTGTCGCGTTCGCTTTAGACGTGATCGGAATGGCTGTGTCTGAGATCTCCAGCATCTCGGAGCGCAGAATTTCCAAACTCATGGATCCTCATTTCAGTGAACTCCCCGCATTTCTCGTGAAAAATGAAGGACTCAACTCCGGATTAATGATGGCTCAAGTCACCGCAGCCGCCCTAGTTTCCGAGAGCAAGTTACTGACCCATCCGGCATCGACCGATTCCATTCCTACCAACAACGAAAAGGAAGATCATGTCAGCATGGGGCCGTGGGCGGCTCGCAAGGCAAAGATGATTTTAGAAAATACTGAGTATGTGCTCGCCATTGAGGCGATTGCGGCCTGTCAGGCGTTAGATTTTCGAAAACCGCTTAAACCCAATCGGGGTGGACGACTTCTCACTACTTGGATCCGCAGCATGGTCCCACCCATGGAAAAAGATCGCATTCTCTCTACTGACGTTGAGGCCGTAACTGCGGGACTGCGGCGCGGTGAGTTGGAGAAAAAGATTCAAAAGGAACTCCCTCGCTAATGGAAACCATTCGTAAAGAAGAGATTCGTGCCTACCGTGGCTCTACGCTTCATTGCAAGGGTTGGGTTCAAGAGGCGGCACTGCGGATGCTTCAAAATAATTTAGATCCCGATGTGGCAGAAAATCCCGTTGAGCTCGTCGTCTACGGCGGAACTGGAAAAGCGGCCCGCAATTGGGAATGTTTTGACGCGATTACTCGCTGCCTAAAAGAACTTGGGAACGACGAGACCCTTCTCGTACAGTCAGGCAAACCCGTTGGTGTGATCCGCACCCATGAAAATGCGCCGCGAGTCCTTTTGGCAAATTCACTTTTAGTTCCCGCTTGGGCTAATTGGGACTACTTCCGTACGTTAGAAAGCCGGGGCCTTATTATGTTTGGCCAAATGACGGCTGGCAGCTGGATCTATATCGGCACCCAGGGAATTCTTCAGGGAACTTACGAAACCTTTGCGGAAGCGGGACGAAAACATTTTGGTGGAAGTCTTGCAGGCCGCTGGATTTTAACCTCAGGACTGGGCGGGATGGGGGGAGCCCAACCGTTGGCGGCAACGATGAACGGCGCTGCCTTCTTAGGAATTGAAATCGATCCTCACCGTATCCGTCGCCGCATGGAAACCGGGTATATCGACAAGATGGAGACCTCGCTTGAGAAAGCCCTCCAGGAGATCCAAAAAGCAGTGCAAGAGAAACGGGCTGTTTCAATCGGATTGGTAGGAAATGCTGCCGAGCTTGTTCCCCAAATTGCCTCTGGAAAATTTCTTCCCGACTTGGTCACCGATCAAACTTCAGCCCATGACCCCCTAACGGGATACATTCCTCTGGGACTCACGCTTGAGGAGGCCGCAGACTTGAGAAAAACGGATCCCAAAGCGTACGTGGACCACTCTAAAAACTCCATGGCCACCCATGTGCGTGGACTGCTGGCTCTTAAGAAAAAGGGCATCCAGGTTTTTGACTACGGAAACAATATCCGCGCCGTAGCAAAAGAGCGAGGGGTGGAAAATGCCTACGACATTCCGGGCTTCGTTCCTGAATACATTAGGCCCCTCTTTTGCCGCGGTATGGGCCCTTTCCGCTGGGTCGCTCTGTCAGGCGACCCTCAGGACATTTTCACCACTGACCAAGCGTTACTTGAGCTCTTTCCTGAAAACGAAGGACTAAAACGTTGGCTGAAACTTGCTAAAGAGCGAGTTCACTTCCAAGGCCTCCCCGCCCGCATTTGCTGGCTGGGTTATGGGGAGAGAGAAAAGGCCGGACTACTTTTCAATCGCTTGGTAAAAGAAGGTAAAGTAAAAGCGCCGATTGTAATCGGACGCGACCATCTCGATTGTGGCAGTGTGGCTTCTCCTAACCGAGAGACCGAGGCGATGAAAGATGGCAGCGATGCCATTGCCGACTGGCCAATATTGAATGCCATGGTGAACTCCGTGAATGGAGCTAGCTGGGTTTCCGTTCACCACGGTGGCGGAGTGGGAATTGGCAATTCGATTCACGCTGGCATGGTAATCGTAGCCGATGGCACCAAAGCGGCAGACGAACGGCTATCCCGCGTCCTAAATTCTGATCCAGCAATGGGAGTCTTTAGGCATGTGGATGCCGGATATGAAATTGCCCAAGACTGCGCCAAGCAAAACCATCTCAATATCCCAATGGAGAAACCATGAGCATTTTTCTTTATGAGAACATTGGCCAATGCGTAACTATGCGCGGGGTTGCAGAGAAAAAAGGGCGTAGGCCAACCACAGCAGACCTCGATGTCGTCACTCACGCCTCGATTGCTATCGACACTGAGACGCAGCGGATTTTGTGGATCGGAAAAAAGGCTGACCTCCCGGCCGACTTTGAACAGATAGAAGAACGCGAAGATTGTGGGGGAGCGGTTTGGTTGCCCGAACTCGTGGAGTGCCATACTCACATGGTTTTTGCTGGTGAACGCCACCACGATTATTCAATGAGAGTTTCGGGTAAGACGTATTTGGAGATTGCTGAACAGGGTGGTGGCATTCTATCCACAGTCAAAGCCACTCGTGAGGCTTCGCATCAAGAACTTCATGATAAAGCCCTAACGGAGCTTGATCGGTTTCAAAAGTATGGCGTGGGCTGCGTTGAAATCAAGAGTGGCTATGGGCTGACTCTTGAGAGTGAGATCAAGCAGCTTGAAGTGATCCGTCGCCTCAGTGAGGAATCCTCAGTTCACATCGTTCCCACTTTTTTACCGGCTCATGCCGTCCCTCCCGAATTTAAAGGAAGGGCGGAAGAGTACGTGGACGTGATGATTAAAGAGTGGATTCCTGAGATTGCCAAGCAGGAGCTAGCTCGATTTTTTGATGTCTTTATTGAGAAGGGTTACTTCTCAGTGGAGCAGGCGTCGCGACTGTGTGTTGCCGCTAAAGAACACGGAATGGGGATTAAGATTCACGGAGAACAGTTTACCGATCTTGGTTCTGCGATGTTTGCGGCGCAAATGGGCGCAGCCAGCATTGACCACCTTGATCAAATCTCTGATGCCGGGATTTCGGCTCTAGCCGAGTCCGATACGGTAGGAGTGCTATTGCCGGGAGCCTCACTCTTTGTAGGAACCCCCTATGCGCCCGCAAGACGCCTTATTGACGCTGGAGTTAGGGTGGCGCTTTCGACTGATTTCAATCCGGGGACCTGCCCCAGCAGAAATCTACCTCTTATGACTACTTTAGCTTGCAGTCAGATGAAAATGACGGTCGCGGAGTCGTTGGCGGGCGTCACTTACAACGCAGCGGCAGCTTTAAACCTTGAAGATGAATTTGGGGTGTTGGACGTCGGCAGGCTATTTAGAGTGACTCAACTACGATCGTCGTCTTTTGAGGCTCTGCCTTATTCTTTTGGCGAACTGGACTGATCGACGGGCGGGGTGGCATCGTCACCCTCGTCATTTTCTTCTGGAGTAATAAGGGCTCGGTCCATTGCCGTATCAAGGTATTTTTCAAGATAGAGACGAGCCAAAGTTGATGACTTTACCCGCCAAAGATTTTCATGAACCGTAAGAACGGCAACCGCCAGCTTTCGATTGCCCCGAATTCCGTAACCCACAAACCAGTCTACCTTACCGCGTAAAATTTCATCTCGTAGGGAACCGGTCTTACCGCCAACCTCCACCTCATTGGCTTTTGGCTTACGGATATAATCTCCAAAGGCACGTCGGGAGGTTCCTCGAACTACGGTCTCACGCATGAGCTCTCTCATGAGTGTTGCCGACTGTTTGCTCATCACATCGACTGGTGGCTCCGGATGCGCCTCATAAATCAGTTCCCCTTTGTCGTTCTTAAGAGAGTCGACAAGGAACGGTGCCATCAATTTACCTTCATTCACGATAGCCGCAGCCATCAGAGCCCCTTGAATGGGACTTATCTGAACTACCCTATTAAAGCCGCTGCCCAACTCGGCCATTGCAAAGCTATCCTTTTTTCCTAACTCAAAGTGACCGGTTTGCACGGGGAAGTCGGCGTTCAGTTGGCGATTGAAACGGTATCTTTCCGCGTATTGAATGAGTTCCTCGGGGCGTAGCATAAACGCCGCCAATTTTCCAAAAACGGTATTGATGGATTTGGCAAACGCATCCCGTAGGGTCATGTTTCTCACCCATAAATGGGAATCCGTCTCGCTTAAATTTCTTTTATAGAGCGTATGGTTTCCGCCGCGAAAAGTGATTACTGAGTCGGGTGTCAGTTGGTGGGCATCGATAGCTGCGGTCGCAGTCACAATTTTAAATACGCTGGCCGCGGGGAAAACCGCTTTTAGTGGCAGGCTCCCAAAGTAATGGGGCGACCTAGAGAAGGAACTGAGCGTGAGCACCCTCCCTGTTTCTGCCTCAATCGCCACGATGGCGCCAAAATCAGGTTTGTACTGTTCAAACAGGCCGTCAGCATATGCCTGGTACCGGTCATCGACGGTATATCGGGGAGTGAGCTCTTTGACTCCCGCCCAAGTATTTAAAGAGACGGTTTCGGGCAATTCATCCCCATCCAACAAGGACCGAAATTGGAAGGCCAATTGGGCGCGGGTGACCGGAGCTAACGCCTGAAAAGGCACTAGGCGAAACGCATACTGGAGGGCATAAATGCTCCCGGTGAGTGCAAGTAGGAACACCCCCAACCAAATAAAAGTCTTGCGAATTAGTTTCCAAGGGATCTTTTTCCCACGTAGAAACCGCCCCCCCTTTGCCTTGCGGTGAGGGAGGGGCATGGGATCGACTTTGACGCGATGTTTTATCGTCATGATGAGCTTGGATTGAAGAAGTAAAGGGCAACACCCAGAACAGGCGCGCCTATCGTTTCATTATAGCAAATGGCTTTTTGACGTGACTGAAATTGTCGTCGCATCCCTGGCGGGAATTGTGACAAATCACTTCCCTGATCTCTCGGACCGTAGGTCCGGGAGTCTCAGCTGGATAAGAGCTGCTTCCGTCTTAGATAACGGTAACGATAAAGCGCCTGGCTAAAGGACCAGACAAAGGGAGTGTGGATACCAGCATCAAACTGAATTTCATCTTCGCAAAGACATTGAGAATCGCTGATAGGGGTTATCCGAAAATCGTGAATCCAAGACGTAATATTTTTTCCATGCTCCTTAGTCTGATAAGAAAAATTTTTCTCATCCCACCTATTGAAGTGAATAATGTGGCCCCCAAACGGAACGAAACTAAACAGAAATAGCCGAGTGGAAAACTCGAGCCCCTCCATAAATTGAGCGGGAAGTCTGCCAATCGGTTCAATGCGCAGTAGTGGTAAAGAAATCGCTATTAGATCGGACGGCTGGCAAACCGATCTCCAGACCTTTTGGGCCGAAAAAGGAAGTTGGTGAGTCAAAAATAACTTTGCCATCCGCTGGTTACTCCAACCAGGCATCAACGGTCTGAAGCGTCTCTTTCCGCCGGTCTTCAAAATGGTTTTTTTGATCGGTCGTCATTACGTCAATTAAATTTCCGGTGATAAGTCCCTGGATCGCCTTGGCCAAAACATGAACCTGCTTTTTCTTTCCATGCAGCGGTCCTGTCTCAATAATGCCTTCAATACGACCGGTGCCAGCCTCTCGAATTTCTGTATGAAGCTTTCGGTAACTCGGCTTCAGACTGGCAAGGTAGTAAAGCAGGGCATATACCGTAGCGTGGTCCGGATAGAGCTTAATCCATTGGAAGTTGCCTTCAATGTAGCGACCGAGGCAATCTCTCCAGTTTTTGCCCTCTTTTAGGTGAGACTCGATAATGTTTCCCGCACTCAGGGCGGCAAATCGAATGGCGGCAATGACTAATTCATTTCGGTTTTTGAAGTAATAGACGACGTGCGACCGGGCCATTCCGGTACCTTTCCCAATGCTCTCAAAGGTGAGTTCGTCCACCCCGTCGGTGGCCAGAATCCGCACCACCTCCTCAAGAATTCGGGCGCGACGCTGGTCGGTTTTGGAAGGGGCTGCCGCAGTGGCTTGGTAAAGCAATGGGCTTATGTCAGCGCGTTTTTTCACAAGTTGGTTAAAAGAGACCCGGTTCTAACTGATTCCCCTTTCAAGATCAAATCACGCAGTCCCCTTAGCAGCCAACCATTTGTTTTCTATTGAGAAAAATACCTTTGATTGATCTTCCCCACAGAATGCGGTTTAACCCCCTTTTCCCAAAGCTCCCCTGTGGCAAAGGACCTTGCATTGGCTCTGAGATCGTCATTCGATTTTGCGCTTAAAGTAGCCCTGGCACTTGCTTGCCTGATGTGGCCTCTGGTTTCGAGAGCGCTCCCCGTTGCTCACTATAAGGAAGACTTTTTCTTTGCTTCAAAACCCGAGGAGCGTTTTGAGCGCCATGTGATCTGGCCTACTAGAAACGTTCAAGAAGACTCAATCCTGGGTCCCTATTATTTAGCCGCTATTGGCGGTCAAATCCTCGATGATGCCCAAGGCAATGGCTACCTCTCAGGGCCTTCGCGAGCCCATTACCATAAAGAGGTTGAGGAGTACCGGAGCGGAAAATGGCCTTGTACTTTTATTACTCGGCCGGGCAGTTTTACTGCAGAAATGCATTTTGCCTTTGCCCACCGGTGGAATGAGGCCCCCCTCCCGTGGGAAACCCGTTTTTTAGGAGACGACGACGGGATACTGCCAAAAAAAATGGAATCACCAGAGAGCGTTGCCCTAGGAGGCCCTTTTCCTTTTCCTGCCGTTACCGATTCTCCGGAGTTTAACGCCCCAGCCAATCGCCGAATGCTTCTCACGCTAGGACTCCATCGTCCCGCTATTGTTGGAGAAAGGACGGAGCTGAAGTTTCTTTTTGGCGCCCATCCCTCCTTGCCACTATTGCGAGAGCTTTTTCACGCATCAACGCAGTATGGTCTGCACCGCTACAGTTTTAGAGAACCCACTAAAGCAGCATGGGAGAAATACGCCGCCGCTGTTAACGAGTTTTCATTGCGAGAGAAACTTCACAAGGCTTTGAATCAAGAATCTTCTGTAGCCAACCCGGCCATCTCCCCCACTTTGAAGGTTTATCTTGAACAGCACTTTTTTGATCGGGCCCTTCAACCGCATGTATTAAACTCCACACTCTATGCCCACGTGAGCGGGGCTCCTTTAGGATCCTCTCAGTTGAGTGCCCGAGAAATATTTTTTGGACAGAAGCTAAACGCTCCAGACCCCGTTTACTCTTTCTTGGAATCCGGCTCGGTCGGCACGGCAGGAATCAGGACTGACATTCACAAAGCTACTATCACTTACTTTGAGAGCCTCGTTCTTAGAAGCCTTGATAACCTTGAATCGCTCAAAATCCATCAAGCCGTCTATCCGTGCTCAAGTCTGATTCAAGCCTTCGCCCTAACCTGGCACTAAAAGACCTACCGCTAATTTCCGTCGTCGCAAGATTTTGCAGGAATCTGGGAAACCTTCAGTCATTGAACTTCGAGATTCACCGATAGAACAGATTTCAAACGTCCAAGAGGAGCCACGCCCCTGCCCACTAACATCGGCCGCGGGTAAAAAACCCGCTCTTGACACTCCATGTCACGC
>JAYVQZ010000529.1:0-3404 GCA_043776735.1 Deltaproteobacteria bacterium
ATCGCGTTTACGCCCTCTGAAGCCAATAGAATGAGGCCTTTGAGTTTTAGCTCAGCGCAAGTGGCGTGAACTGAAAATTTTAGTCTTTCCAATTCTGCCGGGCTTTCGATCGGGTAAAATCGATAGAAGCTCAGGTGAACGATGCTCTCTGCCATGTTACATAGTTAGCATGCCAGCTATAGTCTTACACTCTTTTCGGCGCTGTCCGTTTGCTATCCGGGTGCGAATGGTTCTGGAAGAAAAAGGATTGGAATATTCCATTGCAGAGGAGAAGTTGTCGGCGCCCTCGGAAACGCTATTAAAGCTTCATCCCGAGGGAAAAGTGCCGCTTCTTGTTCACGGCGAGCTTGTCATTCCTGAATCGGCCGTTATCACGGAGTATTTGGAGGATATGTTTCCTCAGCCGTCGCTTCGTCCGGCGAATGCGGCGATCCGTGCTCAGATTCGTCTATGGACGCGATGGTGCGATCTCGAATTTAAACCCGACATTGATTTATTTAAATACAAGAGAAGCTCTTTATCCGAAGCAGGGCGCGAAGCGCTGAATGAACGCGTTCGCATCCATTTGAAGAAATTGAGTATGGAATTGAACTCTCGGTCTTTTCTATTGGGTGAAGAATTTACTCTGGCAGATATTCATCTTTTTCCCCTCTATCGCCAGCTACGAAAATCGCATCCAGATTTTGCAAATTTGTTTGGCACTAAAATTCCCGACGCTTGGCTTGAGCGGATCGTTTCTCGGCCTTCGTTGGAGAGAACGATGAAATGATGGCTGCGATAGATATTCAAAAAAAGAGCCGCCTTCCATCGAAAGCGGCTCTCCGTCATCAACTTACAAAGATCGATATTTAGCGTAATACGTAGTTCACGGTGAGATCGTAGGCTGGCATCGATATTTCAAATGCCTTCGCATTTTTGATCTTGAGCACATAATCTGTTTGGCCGTCCGAGCCCGTGCACACATCGGCTTCACAGTTGAGAGTGGCTTTTGTGGGCGTGGAGCGCAGGATCTCGATGGATACTTGGGCTAGGGCGCCGTTTGCATCCATCGTTGAGATGGCGATGTCGCGAACGCCTTTAGTGGCGGTTTCAGGACTGTACACACCGGATTCTAGAGAGATTTTTTCTTGTGGAATCTCTGCTGCTTGCTTGTTGAGCACGATAGCTGGAGAGTCAGTGCTTGCGCTATCAAAGCTTCCGAGCTCGCCTACTTTAAGCACGTCGCCTACGGCGGCGGCCGCGAAGTAAAAGAGGCCAGATGTGCCGTTATTGTTGGGAACGCTGAGCTCCACGACGCCGTCTTTGGCGAACTTATAGCTTCCCTTGCGGGCGCCTTCCTGTTCTCGGTTCGGCTGGCTGCAGTTGTTGTCAACGTAGGTGATTACGTTGTGCTCAAGCTGGCCGCCTTCCGCTTGGATCAAAATCCGGCGTTTTCCATCGCGGCCAAACATCAAGGGGTTCACGATGCAGCCAGAATCCCACTTTCCGTCAAGGGCGGGGCCACTTGCGGGTGCCGGAGCTTGTTGAGCGCCGCCTGCGCCGCTGGCAAGGGCTTCTACTTTATCTTTGGCTCCGCCGCAGGCGGCGAGGCTGATCATATATAAGGACATTAGGGACAGGTTGAGGGCTTTCATAGGTATCTCCATTGGGGTTAGTTTGGGGTTCACTGGTACGAGAAGCAATATGAACTTGATTTGTTTGATCCGCTTTCACGGAAAATATTTCTTTCGCTAAATTGGTGAGGCGATAAAATAGTTATTAGTTATAAAAGAAAAAAGCCGGCTCCTTTATCGGGATGCCGGCCTCTTTGTTTTTTGATCTCGCTTAGTTTCTGGATGCAAGACAAAGATTTTTTTTGTTTAAGTGGCACACGGGGGTAGGGCGAATCCATCCCGGGCCCCAAGGCTGGTAGCGGCCGAGCTGAGCTTGGCAACCGTTTTGTGCCTGCTTTTGGTTGTTTTCTACGGATTTTATTCCGGCAACAAAGAGCACACTGAGAATCAGAGACAGGGTAACGATATTGGCGTTTTTCATATTCACTCCTTCAAAACATTCGTATTGATGACGAGAAGGAGTTTGACTTAAATGGTCGGAAATAGCGTTTATGATGAGTTTTTATTGGCGGAAAATGGTGAGGCGATAAAAATAGTATAGTAAAAACAGCTATTTGCTGGTGAGGCGGTAGAGGCGGGCCGCCCCAGATCCACAAGGGTGCACGAAGCCTTCGTTGGTCCAGCCAAGGAGAACGCGATTGGTAGTGGCTTTGGAGAGCCCGAGGGCTTTTTGGATTTCGGCTCTAGACAACCGTTGTTTATCGGCAAAGACGAGCAGAATTTTTGCTTTATAGTCCACACTTTGCTTTTTGTCTAAACTCACGTTCTGCTTTTTGTCGAACTCAGGCCACTCCACGTAAGGGAAATGGCGCTCGTATACGGAGCCCTCCATGATCACAATTTTGCCAGCATGGCCTTCAAAGTAGATGCGCTGGCCCTTAGTGCTTAGGGTACAGCCTATTGGCAGTAGCTTCTTAACCCGCTGGACGAGGTTATGGATCTTTGGGCCGTGGTCGAGCGAATCGAACACGCGGAGCCCAAAGCATTCAAAGGCGCATTCCTCAAATGAAAGGGAATGCTCTTTCGTAACGCGCGCTAAAAGTTTTGCCATCGGCTCGGAAGTGAGCTTTTTTTCGTTCGCCCGAATGGTGTAGTCGCTCAAGCGCACTTGCATCGTTGCATCAGGGGCACGTTGCCTAGATTTAATTTCTCCGAAAGAATCGCAAATGTGCATCGTGAGAGCTAGAAGTTTTGGCTCTTTATTTAGTAGTTCGCTTAGGCGATTGGCATTTCTGTTTTTTGCTAACTCTACAAGTTCTAGCTCGCGATCAAATAAAAAGCATGGGGGAAGTTTGGGGAAATATTTTTCGCTCCAGGCCCGAAAGCGGGAGGCAAATCCCGCATCGAAGAGGCAAAGCCAGGCGCCGGCAGCACGCAAAAGATGAAAATCTTCGTCAGTCATCGTCAAGTGCGCAGAGTCGAAAGGAAAGCGAGAGAGTTCTTCGCCAAGAAGTTTTGCCGTAACCGAAGCGGGATTTTCGAGCCAGCGCCAGGTCCAAAGGTAGATGCGATCGGCTCGCTCTTGCACTGGTACTGGCGTGTCATCAGATCCAGAAAGGCGAGGATCGTTCTGCAATGTCTGAAGAAGGTAGTTTTTCTGAAAGTATTCTTTTTCCGAGCTTACCAGTTCGCGAAATTGCGCGAGCTTTTTTTTCTCGCTTGGATACCAGGGAAGGCTCTCGATCCAAGCTTGAAAATAAAGGCCTTGGCTGAGGCCAGAAAAATGGAGCGAAGTTGCGGCTTCCAGGTTGCCGTTGTGAAAAAATTGTTTCAGCTCAATTAGGCGAAGCT
>JAYVQZ010000530.1:0-3393 GCA_043776735.1 Deltaproteobacteria bacterium
TAACTGAGGTCTATCTCAATCTCTACCCAAAAAACCCAAGTGGCGAATAGCCCATAATCCGTACGAACGCCAGGCCATTTCCTCTTCATGAACAGCTCAAAGAAGGAAGTTATGAAACGCTCACAAATCGAATGCATACTTGTTGTCCTAGTTCTCGGTACTATTCTTTTCTTCCCAGGTTCCTGTTACGCAAGCCTTGAGTCTTCTCTTATTTCGCTAAAAATGAAAGTTACTGGAGTCATTCTTCCGGTCATTTCAGTTATCGGGCTGGCACTAGCTACGCTTAGCTTCTATAGCGGTAATCTACGTAACGGCTGAGCGCCTTATTCAACCTTCCCAAAACAAGTAGGCAATAAATTTAAAGGAGACGTCCGATGAGACCCGCTATCACCTTCACCCTACTCTGTCTGTTTCTCAAGACGAGCGTCGCAAAGCCCTCTCGCGCAATTGAGCTAGCTGATGCCGAAGTAGGTCGAATTAATACCGCGCTCGGCTATTCAACGATTCTTCAATTTGATTCCCGACCCACCTCGGTTGTTCTTGGAGATCAGGATGGTTTTAAGGTCGAATACGTTGGCAATTCACTGACGCTCAAACCCTTGGCGGCAGGCGGCAAGACAAACCTCTTCGTCTTCACTGACTACGAGAGATTTAGCTTCCAAATAACGGTGGGCGCTCGCGCTCTTGTCGATTATGTCGTTCAGGTAAAGCGAAAGCGGATGCCAGGCTCGACATTCAAACAAATAGAAACACCTGTACCCAACACCCCGGAGTCAGAGGCCCACGAGGGCAATATGACAACGAATGTCCTAAATGCGAAATCCCAGTGTGGTGGCATCTTACTGTCCCTGGATTCCATTGCCTACGCCCCAAACCGGACCTGGGCGCTCCTTACCTTTCGCCTGACTCAGGTGGAGGGAAAAAGGACGCAGTCACTGAATTTCAAAGCGGAAGACCTAGCGCTTCGTTTAAATGGAAAAGTCGTCCAGATAGAGACGCTCTATCTAGAACACCTCCATATCCCTCAAGACGGATCGCCCAATAGAGGAAGCGTCCTTTTCCGGTTAAAAAGTAAAAATCTCACTTCAAAACTTCAGCTAGTTTTCACAAACGAAACTCTTAAACCGGAGGGCTGCAAAGAGATCAAGGTCAGTCTAGGACCCACGAAACCCATTCAAAAGGTTGTCCCAAAACATGAAAGCAACATTCGATAAGTACTTCATGGACGAGGCGTGCCCTTACTCAAAACGAAGAAAGTTCAAATGGGGGAATGTTAAATTGGCGGGGGGACTGTTTTTAGGCCTAATCGTACTTTTTCTCCTGGTATTTAATCCAGAGCCAGAAAATAGCAGGCAAAACGAATCCTCAACCACTCCCCAAGCCAAAAACAACAGTGCCCGCTCTGATTCCGAATATGGTTCAGACTCTGCTTCCGATCCGTTTGCCGAAAACAAGTCTCGACCGGCCAGTACCCAAGTCCCCCGCCAGTTCATGGCATCTCAACTAGTCCGCCGGTCAGATTCGGGAAACAACGGGGATAAACTTCCTTTGGGAACTACGATCGTTGCCAAACTGGTCAACAGCGTTCTCTCAACAGACAGTAACAGCCCTGTTATTGCCGAAATTCCAGAGGCGATAGACTGGAAAGGCAGCATCCTCATCCCCCAAGGAACCCGCGCTATCGGCCAGGGAATGCTCGATGATAACACCCAGCGTCTCCAGGTTCGCTTTCACACCTTAGTGTTTCCCGACGGCGACCAACATTCGATTTCAGCAATTGCCCTTTTAGGAGATGGCTCCTCTGGAATCGCCGGTGATTTCCATTCTCGATCCTTAAAGCGACAGGCTGGACGATTTTTTGGAAATTTCGTTGGAGGTCTCGCCCAAGGAATGAAAGACCGTGAATCAACCGGCCCCTACGGCATGACCATGGAGCCCGGAAGCCTTAAGAACGGTGTTCTTAACGGGCTAGGCAACTCCTCCTTAGACCAGGCCAAATCCTTTGCTGATGATACCGAAAGGCTCAAACCGTTCTTAGAAGTTCCAGGCGGCACTCAATTTTTACTTTATTTAGAAAAGGAATTTACCCCATGAGCCAAAATGAAACCCCGAACGACAATAGTCTAAATCTCATCATTCTTTTAGGCGGCTATTTTTTTCTGTTTAAGCTCTACGAAAAGCAGTTACCCAAAGCGATGGCGCTATTTCATGCCCATCACTTTCAATTTCTGATTTTAGTCTGGGCTCTGGGTCTCACGGGACTGGCCATTACGGGCGCCTATCTCTGGAACCGTTACCACGACTATAGATACAAGAAAGAAATAACAGGGCCCGATGATACTGCAGCCCTACTTGGCAAAGATGAGCGTGGCGGGCCGGTCTATTTAAAACAGCAATTTCGAAATTCCCATATCCAGATAATCGGAGCAACGAGCTCTGGTAAAACCGAGAGCTTCATTTTACCGCTTATCATTAAGGACATTGAGAATGGCTTTGGCACTCTCATCATCGACGGAAAATCAGATCGGGCGTTTCTCGATAAACTGTATGCCTACGTCGTAGCAGCCGGTCGTGAAGATGACTTTAGGTTGTTTTCCCTTGCGGACGTGGCTTCATCATCCGCTTTCAACCCGTTAGAAGGCGGCACTCCCCATGAAATCGTAGAACGAGTATTTTCAAGTTTTCCGTTTGAAAATGAGTATTACCGCAATGTTCAGTTTAAGATTTTCCTAGCCCTGGCCAGGCTCATTCATGAACGCAAAGTAACTCCCACCATCAAGCTTATCCATCGGCTTTTGACAGATATGGAGGAACTACGCTGTTGGATTCAAAACAGTGAGGATGCGGAATTGCGAAGAATGCTTACTTCTTTCATGGACGAGCCTGCAAAAGAGAGGACGGAAAAAATTTCTGGGCTGGACGCCTACCTCAGCCACTTCCTGGCGGGAGATATTTCAATCTTGTTTAACGCAAAAGAACCAGACATCAATTTCGATAAGGCGCTGCGCAAGAAGCAAATCTGCTACTTCCAGCTTCCTTCCATGTATTACCCATTTCTTGCCGAGGCCACCGGCAAACTTGTGCTTCAATGCTTTCAAAGTGCTATCGCTAAGAGGCACCTAGGAATTGCCAAGAGCCCAGGTTTCTTCTCCTGTTTTCTCGATGACTTTCAAGACTATATTTATCCAGGTTTTGGAGCGCTTTTAAACAAGTCCCGCTCGGCCAATATCGGGGTGGTTTTCTCCCACCAGGCGATGGGGGACTTAGACAAGGTGAGTCCTGCCTTTAGGAATATCGTAGTCACCAATACCAATGTGAAGATCATCATGCGAAGCAATGATCCTGAGACTTGCGAGTACTTTTCCAAAAGCTTCGGTACCAAGACCACTGAGA
>JAYVQZ010000531.1:0-3371 GCA_043776735.1 Deltaproteobacteria bacterium
TTCCCGACAGGGCCTAATTATTAACAAGAATCGAATCACCGTTCCCAAAGAGGGCCTGAGTTGGAGTGCCATTTTTGAATCAACCGATCCAAGAAATTCCTACTTGATGGACGACATGCGCGAAGTTTTCGCGGCAGCGCTTTTCTGGAAGGGGAAAGACCCCAACCACCTGGACGCTCCGTCAGTTCAAATCGCCAGCGAGGTTTTGGCCAAAGCAGCTGTTACGGCTCTCCCAGGAAATGCCGCTTAATGGCGCCTATCCATATCGCGTGTTACGGTTTGTGAGTTCTGCTAGGAGCCTGATCGAAATGTCGCCGTTCGTTTGAGCTCGTACCATGATATTTGTTGAAAATTGCCGGCAGGTCCGTAGATATCTCGATGGCACTCGTCGAGTGCGCGCTTTGGCGGGGCGGAAAATGAAAATTGCGATTATGAAAAAGAAGGAGACCAATAGTGTATTTATCGCTGCTCAAAGAAGTAGTCACGAATTGGTCAGGCTCGTTGGTGACTTTATAAACAACGTCATAGGTATGATTATCAATGTTACCTTCCAAGAATTGCCCGCAAGCAACGAGATCTTTGTAGGCGAGTGTTTTTTTTTTGCGTAACTCCGCGAGCATTCTGCCAATCGTTTGGGCTTCCGAAGCCTTCATATGAGCCTTGGCATAGTCCATAGCTCGCTGCATCGCTCCAAGATAGGCTCCGCTTACGTAGGGATTCACCCAGCTTTTGATATCTTCATTTTGTATTTTCTCCCAAGAACTACCGTTCTCAATGCGAATCGCGGCATCTTGGGTAAGTAAACGCTGCAGCACGATCCATGCTGTTGTGCCGTCACTGTCTCGAATGGAAACTTTTTTTTCCCTTCCAATCGAAAAGTTTAGAAACACATCATCGCCGGTTACTGTATTCGTGATTGAATCAAAGCTCGAGAAGGGCAATAGGGCAAATGCTTGGATCGCTGCAAATGCCACGAGAAAGAAAACTATCCTCATAAATGTATTATATGGCTTCGGATATCTTAGATCAATAAGGATGCATTGGTGGGGATTTGGTGCCTATCTACCTTCAGTTGAAACTTTACCAATGTTTGAAGGAGATCTGAGAGAACATCTAACAGCGCGAGTCGTCTTGAGCGGAAAATCATCCAGCATTTTTCCAAATGGGAACGAGTTTAAGCTCAGTTGAAATTTGAGGCATGACCTCCCCGCGTTTTGGTTCTGCGAAAAATCAATTACAAATAAGTGAGGTCATGATGAAGGCGATGGTAGTAGGACAGGGGCGAGGAATCAATGGGAGGGCGTTACGCTCTCGGGCTTTGAGCCGGTAGAGGATTTTCCTTTCTCCGGTTTCGGATAGTCGCTCTAATGCCACCGGCGGACGGGCCATGTAGCGACAAAGCTTCTCCAGCTTCTCTCGATCGTTGTCATCGATTTTGACATTGGCGTGAAGGGTAAACCCATCGCAGACTGCGCACTTGTTACCGATGCGGTATACCTCCGTATAGCGAGGTTCGCGGCCCTTACACCGCGTTAGGCGGCGTTTTGGGGCACTTATTGCCCGTTACTACATTTATGGCTATTTGCTCGCCCCAGGAAATGCCGCTTAATAGCGCCTATCCGTTTCATTGTAGTGTTCCCCATGTCTCCGGTTTGTTTCGTAACCTATGTGTCTGGTATGGTTCTTTTTTTAAGAAGGTGCGCCGTCACTTTGTTGTTAAGACGCGTTGTGATTTTTCAGCGATTCGGTCGCCCTAATTCTCCATCGATAATGTCGCCCCCCACTGATTCCTATCGCATCCTCGACCTTATGAAGGAGGGCTCGGCAAGGCAATTCACTACCTGGGGAGGCGATGGCCGGAACTGACTCTCTTTCTGCGGGTGGCGGGGGCCCCCCTTTCCAACGATATCGTCGAGAGACTCATTAAACGCTGCATGCTCCACCGAAAAAACAGCCTCTTCTTCAAAACCCAGCACGGTGCCGTCGTCGGCGATATCCTGATGACCCTCATAAACATCTCTGTCCGGACGGGGAAAAATCCCTTCCACTACCTGACTGCGCTCCAACTGAATCGCTCTAACGCCCACAAAGGGCATGGCGTTGATGGATGATGCATCGGGGGAAGAAATGGGCGTGGGAAACCTTACAAGATTTCGTCCCGGAAGTGCCTTTCGATTGGACGAAACTCCCGAAACTCAAAGTCAAAAAGATTGTATGACGCTATTCTGGTTAAGGAATCTCGAAGGCAAGTGCCGGAGCCCTTTTACAGATCTCTTTCGCAATCTCCACTTCGTCGGGATTTCTAGAAAGTAACATCGATTCTAAAATGGGTCGGTACGTCGTAAGATCTTTGGCTATGACGTGCTCACCGACATAATCTGTGTGCCCGCTCTCTATCATGAAGGAGCGAAAGCAATCAGGCCCCAGCGCATCGACGATATCGACGACAGCCCTTGTTTTTACAAATCGCATGCCTTGCCCCACAATCTTAGCTTGCTCCTGGTTTCCCTTTTTCAAATGTCCTGCAGCTTTTGATATCCAGTCGGCGTAATCTTTGGGTTCTTCTTTGACCGCTTCAAGAAATCCGGGAGAGTACAGAAGGAGTGTCAAGAGGTCTCGATTCCCACTGAATTTGTGCTCTTCTAATAAAAGGTATGAGACCAAAGCTTGGCGTTCGTCGTTGGTATATCCTTTTTGCGTTCGCTCCCATAGAGCTCTGAGATTGGGATTTTCTTCCCACTTGAGTCCGGAATATCGCCCTTGCTTCGGATCGTAGTTGGGAATGACAGGCCCCAAATATTTCAAGCCTATGTCATACCAATTTTCGTCCAAAAGTTTACCGTAGGGAAGTTGTTGCAGTTCTAGGATCAGCCGCTTCACCTTAGGATCGCTATCGTATTGATTGAGGTAATCAAAGATGTGACTCGCGACACTTTGTTCGGTTCGATAAACCGGTTTTATCCACTTATGTTTGGCTAAATACGCTTCGATGTCATCGACCACGGTTGTTGGTAGCATCAGATAGTGCCTGGAGTGAGAATGTGCCACAAGTATCAATTCGGCGAGCGTCTCTGACTGCGTGTTGGCTGATAGAATTCGAGTAGGGCTCCCCGAACGAGTAATGACATGTCTGACTGCGGTTAAGTCGCGGTAACCGTTCATCAAGCGCAGTCCGCCTACCGTCATCACCGTACCGAGTACTAGGACGGCGCAGGGCTTGGCCCAAGTGCGGGAAGGACGGGCTTTCTCGTTTTCAGCGGCGGGGCAAGAAAGACTGACCGCTAATAAAATAGCGCAAATGGGCGAACGCAGGGCTTTAATATCTAGCTTTTTCAAAACGATTCTCCATAGCACGTAAGATGGCGTTGGAT
>JAYVQZ010000532.1:0-3366 GCA_043776735.1 Deltaproteobacteria bacterium
TCAAACCGTAACACTATTACGCAACCGGACGATCAAGCGACTTACGAATTTTTTGCGCCGTGCTAAATCCGAATCACAGGTTAGTCATAAAAAAACAAAGGGGGGAAAATGATCAAGCTGAGTTCGTTGGCTGCGGTGTTCCTATGTGTTGGTGCGATGGCCGAGGCTCCAAGGCTTCCGGTAGACGAGGTGATCGAAGGTCATCTTGCAAAAGCCAGACACCTGACTTTACTTAAGGAACTTTTTACAAAGACAAACTGTGAAGTGCACGTGAGTAATAACCATGTGGGTATTGCCGCGGGGGCGCTTCGCTCTGAAGGAATCGTGATGGCTATCACGGAAACTTCACCGGGAAATTACTTTGCCTTCCATCAGGCGCCAAAACCGCAGTTTCTAAAAAACGTGGTTGAGTCTGTGGTGCATAAGCCCGTGAAGAACCCTCAGATCGTAAGTTCCAGTCTCGTCGCTTCTCAGGGAGCGTCTGATTACACTCATCTGAAAGTGACTGTGGCTGAGCCAGTTGAGGTTAAAGGGGCAGAAAACCTTTATATGTATGAATCGGTCACGGTGGGAATGTCTCTTAGCGCCATGGCTAAAGGTGAAGTGCAGAGTAAAGAAGTGAAAACTAAAAGCGGCGCCATAGTCAGCGCCATCTGCAAACCACGAAGTTAATCTCCGTTTGGCGTACCCAATGCGGAAAGCAAATCCAAATGACTTGGGGGGCAAGAGGCGACTCTTGCCCCTCGCACTGGCCTTCTGCCTACTGGCAAATGCCGCTACTGCCTGGGACATTAGCCTTGTCTCTGCGGAAAAGATCCGCGACCAAGGCACTTATCCTTATTGCGGTTTCTATGCAATGTCCTCGTTTCTTGAACTCTGGGGTAAATCCGGAACCCCGCACAAGATCCCGGCGCTCGATCCGTCTTATCTTGCGGTGGCCTATAACACCGAGATCGGAAATGGGAGTGGGGGAAGCCACACCATTGACATGATCTATCTGGCGCAAAAATACGGGATCATTCCTGATGAAGCGCCTCGCGTCGGAGCGGACAGTAAAAGTCCCTGGCCATTAAATGACTGGCGTGAGCTTCACAAAACGTTAATGCCACTGGAAATGGCAAAAGCAATTCTCTCGTCTGAGTTCATCCACCCCTCCGTTTCTGGCCAATTCACAGGCAAGCAGTATCTAGAGAAACAGGTAGGGTTAGACTTTCGTAATCTTACTGGCTTTGCTTCCACCTACAGTGAAGAGTGCCACGCTAGTACTGACACGAGTGATGGACCTGAGCTCTATCGGGGCAAGGATTACCCCACCGTAGTCAAAGAATTGAATATCGAAAAAGAAAAGATGGGATTGGCCACGGAGTTAATCAAGGAAGATCCCTCTCTTCTCTACACCCTTTTAGTGGCGCACCTTTATCAAAAACGCCCTGCGCTCTTGAGCTTTCGCACCGGTTACTTGAAAAAGGGGTTCACTCACCATGAGTTGGTGACCGCAGCCGATCTTGAGGAAGTCGGAAAGGCCCGATGCGGTACTCACATAGGCGTCGCCGTCGGGCATTGCCATAAAAAAAATACGGCCTCAGCTCTTTGCAGTCCGTTTCAAAAACAGCTGCAAGAGACCAAAACTAGCGAATGCGTGGTTTTTCAAAACAGTTGGGGGGTTTCCTCCAACCATAAAGGGTACGCCTGTTTTTCCCCTGGAGCTCTAAATCGTGCCCTAAGTGGAACCGTACTGCTTCGTTCTCTCTACTAATCCCGGGTCTTTTTGAGCTTTTAGCCGCGGGCATAAACCAAAAGGCGAATGGCATCAAGCTGAGGAACTGCCTCTTTGATCGCCTGGGCCCCGGCTACTTTTTTTGCTTCCTGTGCCGCAATCTCAGCTTCGGTGATGAGGGGATTCACTTTCGCAAGCTCTTTGAGACGGGCCACTTCGCGCTCTTGCCTGGCCTGCCACTGTGCCTCAGCTTTTTCTAAAATAGGCTTGGCTAAATCTCCAGTCGTCTTTGTCGCTCTCTCAAAGGCCAACGGCAGCCGATCACGAATTCTCTTCAAAAGCTCGCCAGCGGTATTAGAAGGGATGGGCTTCAATGCCGCGTTGTCGAATTTTGGTGATTCCGTTAGCAGGTTCCCCTTCGTCGTAATGAAGACTTTAAAGGTCTGTACGGGAAGATCGGTTTCCACTTCTAACGAAGCCGGCGCTGTCGAACGGAGCAAATAGAGAAGTTCCAAAACCACTGGTTCAGGAAATTCCCCTTCAGTAGCCAATCCCGCAGTAATTTTGCCCACGTCGCCATGGAGGATGATCTCTAGCGCCCCATCTACAATGGGGTGCTCCCAGTTAAGAAAAGCTAACTCTTCCCGCGCCAGCGCATCAGCACGCGAAAAAGTTGCTGTCACTTCACCCACGGAACTTAAACCTGGAAGCCGTTCCACAAAGGTGAGCGAGTGAGCGGTGAGTTTTAAATTCCCCTTGTCATCAATGGGTTCAAAGTCCACGCCAAAGTAATCAAACGCGGTTTCAAGAAACACGCGCAACTCGCTGCCTTTATCAATCTGGTCAATGCGATCGGCCAACCCCTTTCCGCGAACCTCATTAAAGGAATTGATGTCAATGAGTAGGTCGACACTCCCCTTCTGTTTTTCCCGAATGGCTTCGGCGGTCACTTGAGAATAACGGACAAATTCCGCAAGCTTTTGGGCCCGCGCGGAAAAATCTGGCGATTTGGGTAAATAGGCGCGCAACGTCGCCATCAGTTTTTTTCCCATTTCTCCCGGTAGAGTGGCACCGTTCCACGGATCACTAAAAATTTTTAATCCGTCTTGGTACCAGCGAAACAACACCTCTTCTGGAGTGTCCGGATGAAATGGCACGTGAATCTCCACCGTGCTCCTCTGCCCAATCCGGTCCAGACGGCCTATGCGTTGTTCAATGGTATCAGGATGAAGCGGTAAGTCGAAAAGTACCAGATGATGACAAAACTGAAAGTTTCGTCCCTCGCCCCCTATTTCACTGCAAAGAAGGAGTCGGGCTCCATCGGCTTGGGCAAACCAGGCCGCCTGGCGGTCTCGCTCAACTATCTCCATGTCCTCGTGAAAAAGAGAGGTCCGAAGCGAACTCTGATTACGCAACCAATCGCGAAGATCTTCTACGCGCTCAGGGCTGGAACAGATGAGCAGGACCTTATCGTCTTTTAATTTTTCAAGCAGTCCCAACAGGGCATTTGCCCGAGCATCAAACCATTCATCCCTATTTTTTTTGCTCATCCCTTCGTCGATGCCGGCGGCAAAATCGAAGATCTCAGAGTCGGAAAGCTTTGTAGGATCAATGGCACTCATCCATTTGGTCCAAGGTTCAGGAAGTTC
>JAYVQZ010000533.1:0-13235 GCA_043776735.1 Deltaproteobacteria bacterium
GCCCACCTACGTGGGCACCGAGTCTATTACACCACGATCAACAGCCTCAGTTACCGAGACGACGATCGGGTTCGAGCTACGGTACTAACCCCCGGCAACGGCCCTTTTTCCTCTCGCGAAGCCTTTACCGCTGCCCTTCAAGGCGAACAGGCCAAGCGTGAAGAGGTCTGCCTAAGCGACTTTGACGTGGTTTTTTTGCGCCACAATCCGAATGAAAGTGACATGGAACGGGACAAGGGCAAAAGCCCGGTCATCGAATTCGGCCGCTTACTCAAAGGGCATGGCGTGCTGGTGCTCAATGATCCGGGCGGGCTATCCAAAGCGGCTAGTAAACTATATCTCACCAACTTTCCTCCTGAGATTCGCGCCAGAACGCTCATCACGCGAAGTCCGATTAAGGTGAAAGCGTTTTTACACGAGTTAAAAAAGCCTGCGATCATTAAGCCACTTTCTGGCTATGGCGGGCAGGATGTCTTTTTTATTAAAGACGCAAAAAAAGAACTCAACATTAATCAAATCATTTCGGCCGTCAGTAAAAACGGCTACATCATGGCGCAGGAGTTTTTGCCGGCAGTAAAAAATGGGGATAAACGCCTTTTGCTTTTAAATGGCGCTCCGATTTTCGTCGGAAAACAAGTGGCCATGTACCGCCGGATGTCCCCCCAGGGCGATATTCGTAGCAACATGCATATTGGCGGAACACGCAAACGCGCAGAATTTACCAAGATGGACGCCCGCATCGCAGAGACAATCCAGTCTCGTCTGGTGGCCGATGGGCTCTACTTTGTTGGTGCCGATATCGTGGGCGACAAGCTTCTTGAAATAAATGTCTTCTGTCCCGGTGGAATCAATAACATCAATGAGCTCTACGGGATTAACGTGGGCGCTGTGGTGATTGAAGACCTCGAGCGTCAAGTCCGCATAAGCAAGGGGCAAAACCGAATGCCCAGCTCTCTCTCCCTTGTAAAAGCCGTCTGACTATTTTTCCATTCCACCATTCCTAAGTGGGTCTGATATTCTTTCCTTTATGACTCGCCTACTCGTTCTTTGCGGGGGGAAATCCTCCGAACATGAAATTTCACTTATTTCGGCCAAAGGAATTTTAGACGCTCTTGATAGGAGCCTCTTTTCTCCCGTGGTTGTGGGTATCTCCAAAAAGGGGGTGTGGCATCTAGAGGACGAAAAGACTTTCTACCTTGGAGAATTTAGAGCCGATCAGATAAGGCTCAATGACGCAGGAACGCCCGTAACCTTAGCCCCCTATCTTAGCGCGACGGGACGAGGTCAACTGATTGCCGGAGCTAAGAGCATAGAATTTGATGCCGTCTTTCCCATCCTTCACGGAACGTATGGCGAAGATGGCACGATGCAGGGTCTTTTGGATCTCATCGGCATACCGTACGTCGGTTCCACTTGTGGCTCTTCCTGGATCTGTATGGACAAAACGCTGGCAAAAATGCTTTGTGCGCAAAATGGAATTCCCAGTGCCGATTTTGTCGTCTTAAGATCCCGCGATGAGCTGAAGAAAAAGCGATCTGAAATCGAAAAACTAGGAAAGACGATCTTCGTAAAGCCAGCACGCGCTGGATCCTCGGTAGGGGTTTCCAAAGTCACCGCTCCAGAACAGCTTGAAAAGGCCGTTGATTTGGCCTTTAAAAATGATTCTAAAGTGCTTATCGAAAAAGGCATCGAAGGGCGCGAGATTGAGTGCGGGATCTTAGGCCTTCATGGAAAGGCCCGCGCCAGCGTTCCCGGAGAAATCGTCGTTGCCCCCAAGATCGGCTGGTATTCCTACGAAGCGAAATACCTTCTCAAAGATGGGGCTGAGACACTGACTCCTGCCCCTCTGGACGCCAAGACACAGGCCCAAGTCCAGCGCATGGCAATAGAGGCGTTTGACCTCTTTGAGTGCGACGGTTTGGCCCGAGTGGATATGTTTTTAGAAAAAGGGACTGGGAAAATTTACCTCAACGAAGCCAACACGATTCCCGGTTTTACCCCAATCAGCATGTATCCCAAGATGTGGGAGGCCACCGGAGTCAGTTACCGTGAACTTATTGGCGAATTGGTACGCTTAGCCTTTGAACGGCTTGGCAAGGCGATGCCAACAAAATAGACTCTGGCCCCATGTTTCCCAAAGAATTGCCTGAGATCGACTTCGGCGCACGTCGTGCGTCATTTTTTAAAAAGCTCGGTGACAGCATCGCACTGCTCCCTGCCGCCGACATTCAAATGCGCAACGATGACGTAGATTTTACGTATCGCCAAGAATCCGACTTTTTTTATCTCACCGGTTTTGAAGAACCGCGAAGTTTTGCCCTCTTCTCACCCCATTCCAAAGCGCCCTATCAAGCATTTGTTCAGCCCAAGGATAAAGAGCGTGAGATGTGGG
The DNA here is from genome assembly GCA_043776735.1 of Deltaproteobacteria bacterium. GTDB lineage: Bacteria > Bdellovibrionota > FAC87 > UBA2466 > UBA2466 > JBGSST01. Next base: position 2,393 of record JAYVQZ010000533.1, read on the forward strand.
ATGGTTATCGATTAGGGGCACAGGCAGCCAAAAACACTTTAAAATGTGATGCTGCCTTTCCCTCTGAGCCCGCTGTGCATTGGGAAGAGGCATTGCTCGAAGCGCTAGGGCATGCGGACAAAATTTATTACCGCGTCGGAAGAAATCCCGATCGGGATCGAAGACTCTTTACGTTGTTCGAACAGGCCAAGCGGAAAAATCACAAAAGCGGGCGCAGCTTTTGGCCCATTCATGATCCCGACGAGCTGCTAAGTGAAATGCGATTGATTAAAAGCCGAGCCGAACTAAATCGCCTTCAGGTTGCCGGCAGCATATCTGCCGAGGCGCACGTCAATGCGATCCGCGCCGCCAAGCCTGGAATGTTTGAATACGAAGTACAGGCCGTGATTGAACATACCTTTCGGGCCCGTGGAGCGTCCCGAGTGGGGTACGACTCTATCGTCGCCTCCGGAGTGAATGCGTGCGTGCTGCACTACCACAGTAATTCTAGGCGAATGGAAAAGAACGAACTGCTTCTGGTGGATGCTGGTGCCGAGTTTGAGTACTACACCGCGGACATTACCCGCACGTTTCCTATCAGCGGAAATTTTACCAAAGAGCAGGCAGAAATTTACGACGTGGTCCTTGCGGCGCAAAAAGAGTCGATCCGAGCCGCTCGTCCTGGGCGAAAGGTTGAAGAGATCAATAACGTCACCATCGAAGTGCTCACTGAGGGCTTAAAAAAATTAAAGATCCTCAAAGGGACAACCAAGAGCCTCATTGAGAAAAAGGCCTATAAGCCTTTCTACCCGCATGGAGCATCGCACTGGCTAGGCATGGACGTCCACGATGCTGGCCGTTATACCGAGGGGCCCAAGAAAGAGAGTCGGCGGCTGGTCTCGGGCATGGTGTTGACGGTAGAGCCAGGATTGTATTTTGCCCCTGACTCAGCGGCTCCGGCTCGCTACAAAGGAATCGGCGTTCGCATTGAGGATGACATCTGGGTCAGTCCCCAGGGGCCGGTGATACTGACTTCAGGCGTTCCGAAGGAGCGCGAAGAGGTTGAGGCATTGGCGGCCATTAGCTGATGAATTTTAATTTTAGGGAGAAAAATAACATGAAGAAAAATACTGCACTGGTTTCTTTGACCGTTGGCATCGCTATTCTGGCTGGCTGTTCTGGAAAAAAAACAACCTCCAGTACAGAAGCTCGAACAGAGATGGAATCCAAATGGGCCCCGATGGTCGGCAAAGCCACTAAGACCGAATTTGTAGAGCAATACGGCGACGCCGAATGGTGCAAACCCATAGAAGACACCGGCGAAGAGACCTGCCGTTTTTACCTAAAAAAGGGAATCAAGTGGGTGGGCGATAAAAAAGATCACAAACACTTCGAGCAGGGCGACAACATCGTTGCCGACTTTGATAGCAAAGGCGTTTTGAAAACGTTTAAAGCGGCAGCTCAACGGTAACAGGGATCCTCGGGCAACGCCCGGGGACCTCAACCGATGAAAAGCGGGATTCAAGCTTCCCAAAGGTATGGCGTCACTTTGCGAACGCTATTTCCGCAAAGTGACGCCATACCTTTGCCCGTAATTTCATATGCTTAAATTTGATCGGCGGCTCAATGTTGCGGTAAGTCATTTTTCACTAAAGTTAATAACGCACGATGTCGAAGGATTATGGTCACTAGTTTGCTTTCCCCACGAGGTCGCGATGAAGCGCTTCATTCTCTTCGTATTCCTAGGAATCACTTTGGTTGGCTGTGAGCAGCCAGAAACCGTCTATTTTGCGCAGATTGCAAAATTTAATTTCATCCCCTTTAAAATGCCGATGGCCGGCGTAGGGACCGGAACTTTGTTGCGGGGGGGACCTGACAATTTAATGGCCTTAGCCCCGTCCACGCGTTGTTTTCCCAGAAAAATAGATGGCCTATCTACCGACCTACGGTGGGAATCTGAAGTGGCACTTCCCTCCACGTACAATCACTTTCAACTCGATTTTAGTGCGAAGTTGAATTCCATAATAGCTACAGGAACGCCTGCCATCACCTTCAACTTAGACATGAGCAAAGTAAAAAAAGTGGATTTCGAAATTAAGTCCGCAAGTGTTGAAATGTTTGATCAGCTAGCGCTAAGGGATTTTTATAAATATGGGATGACCACCGAATGCCAAAAACTAGTGCTTCAATATCCATTTATATTGGACGGACTAGAGGTCACCTCGATGAGTTTTACTTTTCTGGATTCCTTTGGCGGAAAGATTGCTCTCTCTGCGGCTAACATCGGAGACTTTGCAACAATCAACGTGGGAATAAACTGGCAAATTGAAAATGGTTATAAACTCATCATCACGACACCAAAATTCGTTGGATACCATTTGGTACAGCTAAGACCGCAGGACGATGGTTTTGTTCACTCCATCTCATCCAAAATCAAAGACGGCGCCTTTATTTGGCAAGAGATCGCCCAGGAACCAAGCTCACTACGGGCGTTGCAGCTGGATCAATTCCTTCCCACCCAAATATCAGCCCACTAGTTCTTACCGCTCAAAAATGCGAGCCCTTGGCAGGGTTGCCCACGCAATCTTTGATTTCAGCCAAATCCCTTCGAGACAAAATAACGCATCATGTAACAGTCTTTTTATCAAAGGAGACCCCATGACACGTCTGTTTCTGTCTTTAGTGATCGGATTTTTAGTGGCCCACTCGCCGGTTTACGGAGCACCAACTCCCGCGGATCAGTTTTTCGACAACCTAGAGGGAGCGGTTGGCGATTACCACCAAGCTGCAATTTTGGTGGCCACCTCGCCCAAGGACAATATGACGGATCTTGAAAAACACGACATGAGTACCACCCTATCGGTTCGCAAGCTCGGTCGGGACAAGTATTCACTCCAGAATTTTACCAAGGGAGAGGCTGATGAAAATTCTGCTGGCGCAGTTCTTATCGAACGTGCACAAGGCAACGTGACCCTTACAAATTTTGATCTCGATGAGCCAGCCAATTCCTATCACGTGTCCCCAGCCACAGGGGCGAGCGGGGGAGTGGAACTCACTTATTATAAATCCGCGGTTGAGTACCTTGATGTTTCGGTCGAAGCAGCGGCAAGGCGCAAAGAAGCCCTCATCAAAAGGCAGAAAGCGATGGGGCTGCTTATTCTCGTTCTAAACCTCGTGGGAAAAGCCGTTCCTGCTGAGGTGCTAGAGAGTGAAGATTATATCAGCGCCTATATTGTAAAAAAGGGAGCCACTTTTTCGGCGTTGGAAATCCTCTTGGATCCTCGTGGAAAAAGCGTCCTTAATCCCAAAGGCGAACCCAGCCTGACGATCATTCAATCATTTCACAAGGGTCATTAAAATTTAACAAAAGGGTTGGCGTCGCTATACGTAAGTTATTTCCGCAAAGTGACGCCAACGCTATTTCATTCGTCAGCCACTTTTCGTTTTGTTTTTTGGCTTTTCGCTGGCCAAGTCATCCCGGCGCTTTTTCAGGTTTGTCAGCAGATGAGAGAAAGGCTTTTCTCGTAGAAAGGCTACAAGCTGTTCGTTGATGTTTGTGCTGTAGCGGTTGTCTTCAAACGAAATATCATAGATGAGCCAGTTACTTCCCTTTTTTGTAAGGAAGTACTCCAACAATAGAACATCGCCGGCCGCATTGAACTTGCTGACCACATGGGCATCCGATCCTTTGATGTCGATCTTTTCAAAGGTGTACGTCGTTTTATCCCAAAACTTGTCCATCCGGCTGTAGGCTGTACGCACTACGACATCTTTCAATAAAGCCTGAAACTCATTACGCGAAGCAGGGCTCTGCTTTTTCCACTGCGCATTGCCCAGGCACGACTTGGCGACGCGTTCCCAATCAAGAGCGCTTTCAATTTTTTTCCTAGCGTCGGCTTTTGTAGCACCATTCACTTTTTGTGAAGCATCAAAAAGAGCGTCCAGCTGTTCCTTAATCACCAAGGCTTCCCCGGTAAAGGCCAGTGCCTTGCCTGCCACAGGTGCCGTCTCAGCAGCCGCCTTTTCTGTCGACTTCGCCTCGGGAGCTTCACTAGCCGTTGGCTTTGCTTCATCGGCGAAGGCCATGAAAGTTGACCAACCCAATCCGAATGCAAGGACTAACCTTGAGAACGTTTTCACTTTTGAATCTCCTGTAAGGGAATTTTTGCTTCGCACGGTCACGGCGTCAATGAAAGACTCAAATTCATGACTCTTTCAATTGCGTCTTTAACCAGTTCTAGGGACAAACCATTTAAACATGCCTTTTTTTCCACGGCGCGGCAAATCGCGCTTTCGCAGGGGCTACAGGCCAAATCTTTGCGACGTACGCGGAATACGTTTTTACCCACGGGGGCAATATAGTCCGGATCTCCCGGCCCAAAAAGGACCAGAGTTGGCGCCCCAACCACCGTTGCGGCCACATGGGCCGGTCCAGAATCGTTTGAGATGACGAGCCGGGCATCGTAAAAGAGGTCTATCAACTCTTCCAACGACGTTCGCTCGATCAGGTCTTCTACGCCAGGATCGCCCATGCGGGCAATTTTTTGGTGCCAGCCGGATTCGCCCTGAGCTCCTACTACGGTTAGTTGGCACGAAGGAAATCTATTTCTCAGCCAGGTCAGCAGTTCAACAAAATAGGGCCACTCCCGCAATGCTATTGAAGCGCCCGGAGCGACAATGAGACGATTTTTTTCGCCAAACCGTGACAAAGAAGAAACCGGCGCCAGAACCCCACTGCCTCCAAGCTCTCGCACTAAGTCGAGATACAGTTCCGACTTATGCCGTCCCGCCGCCCTGCCTTTCCACCGAATCGAATGGGTTAAAAAGGGAACGGCGGCAATCTCAGCAAAGCCAACGCGACAGGGTATGTCGGCGAGCCAAAAAAGTAGAGCCGAAGATAATGAGGCTGGCAACCCCACCGCCAGATCAAAGGTATCCGTTTTCAACGCTTGGGCCAGGGAAATTAAGCCGCGAAACGACCTTCTTACTGAGGGGTTCATCGCCAACGGGGTAAAGTGGACTCCGTCGGGCAATCGCTGGATGAACGCCGGCCCCAAAAGCGTAATTCGTGACTGCGGGTAACGTTGGGCGAGCCCCCGGTAAAAGGGAAACGCCATGATGTGATCGCCCAAAAAATTGGGGGCACGAACCAGGATATTCCGCGGAAATTCCACGCGCGGACTATAACATAGCGGGCAAAAGAGAGTTCACTTCGGAATCCAACCCCAGACGTGATAGAAATTCGGTATGACTCGTTTCAAATGGGCAGAAGTGTGGTCGGTAACTTTAGGCTTGGCTGCACTATTAAACATCGGCTTTTTGTCTGTGGCCAACTCGCTGGGAACGGCCACTAAAAGTCTTTTTCCTTTCCAGGGGAAACTGGGATTGTTGCTGCCTGGCCAGATCGCCTTTCCCGTGTTGGCTTTCCTTTTTTGGATCTCACTTGCCGTACTTCCGCGCGAGAAAACGGAGCGGTATCCACCTCCGCAGATCCATCCGCTGCCCACCTTTGTCCTCCCCCTACTGATCGCTTTTCTCTACGGCATGTTTTTAAGGCCGGGACCTTCGCTCATTCGCGCTGGGCTGTCCCCTGACCTCCTCTGGTATTTGATTGCGGTTCCGCTCGGAGAGGAACTCCTGTTTCGGGGATGGTTTTACGACTTGCTCGATCGCCGCTACGAGGGACGGATGGCAACAGTTACTAACCCCTTTCCCATCGCAGGCTGGTTTTCCACGCTTGCCTTTGCCCTCTGGCACCTTCAAAACCAGGACGTTTCCTCCCCAGGGTTCCTAGCGTTTCAGTTGGGTTATACCTTTCTCGCTGGTTTGTGGCTATCGCTACTGAGATGGCGAACTGGTGGAATTTCTGCAAGTATTGTCGGCCATGTAGCAATCAACGTCGTTGCCTCGTTAATTTGATAAACTATAAGAATGTATCGCCCTGCCATTAGACGACGTTCCCGACCGCGCCATTCTGGTCAGGCCATTCTTGAGTACATCCTCATGGTCGTGATGCTGTCGGTCACGATTGCGGTGGTAGTGAGAAACTCCACGCTAAATCTGTATTGTTTGTGGACCGGTCTCACGCGGGTCATCGCCAGCCCCTGTGCCCACTGCAAATCCCCTCCGGGGCCTGGCGTCGAACAGTGCTTGAATTTGAGTACGCCGCCGTAAGATTCCGAGACCTGCCTGATTGTTCATAAACGTCCAACGCGGTTCAACGGATGAGATTGCCGTTGTGTCCCTGCTGGGCTTGTGACAAATCACCGCAAAATGATTTCTCAGACCAAAGGGCCGGCAGTCTCAACCTATCGGACTAGCACTTAGAACCTACTCACCAACCTCAGCGCGTCGTATATCCGACCCGGCAGCTCTTCAAATTTTTCCACTTCCAAAAAGATTCCGTTTCCTGCTTGCGCCATGGCAACAGAGGACTCCTGATGGCTGCCTGGTCCTTGTAGATGAATCACCGCTAAGAAATCAAATTGCCGGGCCAGTTCGACCGGATCTTTCCCCTCGGTACTTCTTCCATCAGTGGCAATAATACCTAACTTCCGCCGTTGAGTTCCCCGCGCCTGATACTGGGAAAGGGCCTCCTGAAGTCCAATGTGAATATTGGTAAACCCTTTGGGCGGAGCCTGAAGAAAGCGAAGCACCACGCTCGCCGGATCTTCGGAGACCTGCAGACGTTTTACTGATTTCGCAGTTGAGGCAAATGTCACCAGGCCAATGTCTTTGGAGGGAATTCGAAGCAACATCACGGCGACGGCGATACTCGCCAACAGGTGCTTTTCACCGGACATCGAAGAGCTGGTGTCTAACATCGCCACCAACGAAAAAGGCTTCTCCTGTTGAAACTCCACAAGCAAATTCTCGGGGTCGTCGAGATCGAAAGACTCCTCTAAGGATTCTTCAATGGCGAGTTCGGCAAAGGGCATCTTGGAAAACGACTGAACTTCATTTTTGAGCGGCCTTGAAGGATGAGCTATTACTCGTCTGGCTTGCTCAAGAACGGCAGCCACCAGTCTGCGATCTAACTCCGGATCTCGTGTATTTTGATGAAGGCGTTGAAAATAGAGTTCTCTTAAATTTTCAGAGTGCCCGGCCGCTTGTTTATCGTTTCCTTGCTCAAGTTCCATCTGAGAAGCAAGCTCAGGAGGAAAAAAAGTATCGGAAAATGGGGTTTTATTGGGCTTTATCGGCTCAGACGGCTCTTTTTTTTTTCGTCGAATCGAGGAAGTTCTCCGGCTTCCACAAGTTCAACAATAATATCGCGGACATTGTCTTCCGATGACAAAAGCTCGATGCGGCTGGGAAGTGCCAAGAGGGCTGCTTCTCTTAATGAAACTCCGCCCGTCACTAGATCGGCCAACGAAAGTGCGGCACGAATGCTTGCCCCACGTTTCAATTGCCGATGAGCGCGGGTATCACGCACCAATTTCAAAATTTTATCGAGCCCGATCTTTCCCTTCCAAATAGGGTGAGCCCCTTTCAAAATATCCAGCTCTTCTTCATAGGACTGATAGTCGAGCCAAAGCATTTCGAATCGATCGAGAAGCGCTTCAGACAACGCATGAGTTGCCGTGAACTCTCGCGGATTCTGCGTGGCGACAACCAGGAAGCCAGGCTTTGCTTCTACCGAGCCAATTTTGGGAATCACAACCCGTCGTTCGTCCATGGCCGGCAGAAGAATATTTTGAACCGCTTCTGGCATGCGGTTGAGCTCATTGATAAAAAGCACACTGCCCTTTTCCATAGCCTCCACTAAAGGGCCAGCAATAAAAGTCTCCGCGGAGTACCCTTTTTTCAAGACCATGGGGGGATCAAACCAGCCGGTGAGTTTTTGCTCGGTATACCGAGTGTCGCCATCCACCCGCTCGTGCGCGGAGCCTAACTCTTTGAGTACCTCTAAAACGAGAAAGGTCTTACCCACACCCACGGGACCCTCAATAAGAAGATTTCTTCCCAAGCGAAGAGTCTGCTGCATTAAGGAAAGCTCATTGTCCCTGCCCACTACAGAGGGGCGGGAGTTAGACGCTTTATTTTTTTCCGAGCTTTTTATCTTTTTTTTCATTTTTCATCCGACCCAGTAAAGTCTCGTACAAAAAATTGGCTACGTCACTGGGACGTGCGCCAATAGTAAAACCAGCATCAAAGCCCATCTCTAGTGCCATGGCATGGGTGATACGCGGGCCACCGGCAACCAAAACAAAGCGATCCGTTAGGCCCCGGTTTTTGAGCTTAATCATCAGCTCCTGCATATCGGTGATATGAATGTCCTTTTGGGTAACGATCTTTGACAGCAAAATGGCATCCGCCTTTTCTTTTACTGCCCGATCGATCAAATCTTCGGTGGGCACCTGGCTGCCCATATTCACACACTTAAAATTCTTGTACCTCTCCAGCCCGATGTCACCATCAAAGCCCTTCATGCTGAGGATCGCATCTAGCCCCACGGTGTGGGCGTCGTATCCAGTACAGGCACCGACAACTCGGATCGGGCGGCCAATTTCTTTGGCAATTAGGGCATCTACTTCTTTGTAGGTACGCTTTTCCGTGGATAACTCAGGAACTACGATCTGAGTGTAATCTACCCCTTTATCGGTGCGACCAAAGGCGACAAAGAGGGAGTAACCAACTCCGATGGCCGACATGTGAGCAATCTTCACATCGAAAAAGCCCCAGCTAGTAACTAATTGGGTAGCGGCTTCGCGCGCTTTTGGGCCTGGCTCCACAGGAAGGGTAAAACTAAATTGAACGGCGCCGTCATTCGTCGTGTCCCCATAGGGACGTAACGATTTGAGATCCGGCATTTGAAGCGCCCGAGGCATCTAGATCTTACTCCCCATCAAATCAAAAAACGGATTGCAATAGCTACCCCGCACCACGGGAAAAACCCCTCGTGCCCCTTTGCCGCCATCCACGGTGCGACTCACGCCGCCAAAGAACCTTTTTTCAATCGCCTTTATCAGTCCAACTTTTTCGATCTTCTCTAAAAGAGCCACTGCGTCGTCGAGTACCTTAATGGCAAACTTGGCAATGAAACCGTCACTACGGTAACCCAGCTCGCCAGACAATCCCAGACTGCCGTTCAAAATGTAATTGGCATTTCGGATACTCATCGTCCGGTCCTGGAGCCACGGCGTGTGAATGGCCTCGGTTGGCATTCCCAACAGAAGCGTTCCCTGGTTGGTTAGAGAGCCAATGAGATTAAAGATGGTATCCACAGCATGACTAAAAAGGATGTCGCCTGTTTTATACTTGGTGTTGCACATGTATTTGAGAGGCGCCTCCGGGAAAATCTGTCGCGTCATCTGAGCTCGAGCGATCTCCATGAGAATCACCTTTTCATAAAAGGGGTCCATCTCCATGGCATGGCCAATCGACATTTGGCTTCGCTTCATCCCCGCGTTCAGCGCGTAGGCTTCATTAATAAACTGGCTGGCCAGCACCTGGTCGCCACTTTCTACAGCGTCGGTGGTCTTCATGTAATTATCTTCGCCAGTCATGATCCAGATTCCGCTGACAGAACAAATAAGACGGGAAAAGTGCTGATCGATGAGGGTCCGCCGGGGATTGATGTCGCGAAAAAGAATGCCATACATGGCGTCGTTAAGGAGGCAGTCGAGCCCTTCTATAGAAGCTAGGACTGCAATCTCCGACATGCAAAGGCCGGAACAATAATTGGTTAGCCGAATGTAACGGCCCAGCTTTTCGCCGACGGCATCTAACTCTTTTCGCATCAACGCAAAGTTAGCCTGTGTGGCGTAGGTGCCACCAAATCCCTCAGTGGTCGTGCCTTGGGGAACGTAATCAAGAAGCGATTGGGCCGTACTTCGAATCACGGCAATGATATCGGCCCCATCCATGGCAGCGCTCTTAGCCTGGATCACGTCCTCAAAAATATTGCCCGTGGCGACAATAACGTACTTAAGCGGACGCTTTTCTTTAAGCGGATCTCCTTGCTTAACGCGGATTTGGTCTCGGGATTTGCGATAGCGCATCAGGCGCAGGTAGGAGGCCTTGGCCAGTTTGTTAGCCATGGCATCCACTTTTTTTCGGGGAAGGGCTGGCACCCTACCAAGATCAACCTCACCACTCAAAATCGCGTGCTCTAATTGGCTTGATTCACAATCTAGAGCCAGCATGCCATTGGCCACCCAATAAAGGGCGCCGTCAGAAAGACGCTCCGCCGTTTGAAGCTGGTCAATTACAAAGTTGCTGACTGGGTAAAGGAGCCCCTCTTTTTCCAGGGCTCCATTAAATCCCAATAGCCGAAGTACGGCCCGCTCAGTGCCGACGGTCGAATTTTTGTGGATGAGATCAGCCACCACATCCCCGATAGATCGGGCAATCCCCCGGCAACGGGCTACTTTTTTAGCCGAAAGCGGCAACTGTAGTGAATACGGCATTGCCCGGCATTCTGGTGGGAAAATGGTTTGTTTTCAAGAGTTCTGGTGGCCTAACCGGCGGTCCGAGGTCTTACCAACCGCGGCGGACGTACTCACGGATGGCTCGCTTTACTTTTGGTGCAGATTCTGTGAACTGCACTCCCATACCGGTTCTCAATGGATTGTCGGTTATCCAACGAACCTTTCCCTGTGACTTAATGACGGCAACATTCAACGGCTCCGGAAGGGGGATTGAGATTAAAATGGTCTCGCCAACGTCAAGAAGGTGGGTAGTCTCAACAAAGCAGCCGCCATCAGAAATGTTTCGCAACAAAGGATAGTGCCATTTATCCCCGTGGTGAAAAATCATAGGGGAGTGGGTTTCAAAGCGGGGCTTCGTTCTCCACCACCGCAACTTGGGATCAAAATAGAGATGCCGGATTCGCGGGTTAATAAAATAGCCCAGGCTTGCG
>JAYVQZ010000534.1:0-3345 GCA_043776735.1 Deltaproteobacteria bacterium
AAAGACGGAAAGATCGTCACTCTCCACCATCAAGAGGGAATCTACATCATCAAGGTAGACGGCGCCGACCTGATGTCGACCAGACAGCATGCGTCCGAAGAAAAACTGGCAGAGATTGCCTGTGAGCGGATTAAACACAAGAAGAATCCCCGCATACTGATTGGTGGGCTGGGGTTTGGCTTCACCTTGCGCGCCGCTTTGGCGCACGCTCCGCTTTCAGTGAAAGTGGTCGTCGCCGAGCTGATGAAACCTGTCATTACGTGGAATAAAAATCCAGCTTATCGCCTCGCCTACGTTCCCATGAACGATAGGCGCGTGAGCGTCGTGCAAAAGGATGTGGCCGATGTGATTCGGCAGCGGCCCCAAGGGTTCGATGCGATTCTCATGGATGTCGACAATGGCCCGCGTGCGTTGAGCACCGACCAAAACTCTTTCCTTTATCAACCAGTCGGCCTGGCCCAGATCTTCAAAGCCACTCGACCGGGAGGTTGTGTCGGTTTTTGGTCAGCCACTGAGGACCCCTCTTTTGCGAAAGCGATGAAGAAGGTGGGGTTTGAAGTAGACATTCAGAAATGCCGAGCGCACCCCACTTCGGGAGGGATGCACACACTTTTTTTTGGACACGTGAAGGAAGCCAAACCAGCTAAAAAATCCAAAAAAGAGATTTAAATAGAAAGGGGCCTGCCACAACGGCCTGCCCCCTTAGATTAGGGTCGAGCTATTTAAGCTCGGCCTTCTTTATTCGTGCTCGATGACATCCAACGTGTCGTTGGTACGGTTGCAAGAGATGACTCTGCAGCGGGCATGTCCAGAATTAAGGCACGAGTTGTTTGCATTGGAATAGGCAGTTCCTTGATCGCGGCCTGTGCCTTCGTGACCTGAAATGACCAGACCATCAACCACAAACGTGTGCGTATCGGTACCCAGTCCGCGTACCGCAACACAACGGTAATCCGCCATCGCCTGTGTTCCCACCGCACCTACCAACAACATTACACTTAGATATTTTTTCATTTTTCCCCCATTTTTTATGGGGCTGTTTAGCCCCGCGTTATTATGTTTTTAAATTGCGCATCGCAATGAATGAAGTCAACGAGGGGTGTGCAAGGCATTAATTAAACGAACAAAAAAATCTGGGAGCACAGCGCCTCGGAATGGGCCCATGAGATATTTTTAGGAATGGCTAACCGGTAGCTCGCCGTTGCATTTTGGATTGCGCCATGTAGGTTTGAAACCAATCCGTAGCAAACTCTGCAACCTCCTCTAAAGCCCCCGGTTCTTTAAAAAGGTGAGTGGCCCCGGGGACAATCTCTAGTTTTTTTTCGGGGGTCGGAATTAGATCAAGAGCAGATTGATTCAGCTCGATAACACCGAAGTCTTCACCGCCAACGATGAGAAGTGTTGGGGAGCTCACATTTCTAAGCGCCTCCTCCGCCAAATCAGGACGGCCTCCACGGGAGACGACAACACGAACCGATTCTGGGCGCTCGGTAGCGGCAATCAACGCCGCAGCGGCGCCGGTACTGGCTCCAAACAAACCAATGGGGAGTTTTTTTAGATAGGTTTGCTTTTCCACCCAATCTACTACCCGCTCGAGCCTCTCAGCGAGAAAGGAAATATTAAACCGGTACTCGCTCGTGTAGCTGTCTATCGCCTCTTCCTCTACGTTAAGAAGATCGAAAAGAAGTGTCGCAAATTCTGCTTCATTGAATCGATTTGCGACAAACCGATTGCGGGTACTACGACGGCTACTGCCACTTCCATGGGCAAAAATTACTAACCCCTTAGCCCCTTTCGGAAGATTCAAATCGCCTTCTAAATTTACTTTTCCAATCTGGACACCCACACTTTTTGTAATCATAGGACAGCTCCTCTAAACATTTGGTGCAATTGGTATGCCTACCCATAAACACCGCCCCCAGTTAGGGTTTTCACCAATTAGACCGCCCAAATTAAGCGGCTTGATTGAAGTCGTCGTTTCTTTCGAGTATTTTTCTAATAATGATTGGCCTATTGCGAGCGTTTCAAAAATATGACCCAGCCGCTCGCAGTCTGCTTGAAATTGCTCTCCTCTACCCAGGAATCAAAGCCCTTGCTTTTCATGCTGTGGCGCATCGGCTTAACAACCTGTCTATCCCCTTTCTGCCACGCCTAATAGGAGAGCTGGGCAGATGGCTTACCGGCATCGAAATTCACCCGGGAGCTAGAATCGGCCAAGCGCTCATTATCGATCATGGGATGGGCGTGGTTATCGGCGAAACGGCAGAGATCGGCGACAATGTCATTTTGTACCAAGGCGTTACGATCGGTGGCACAAGTCTCCTTAAAGGAAAACGTCACCCCACTATTGAAAACGGTGTCGTTATTGGAGCCGGTGCCAAAGTATTAGGAAATATTGTTGTCGGTGAAGGTTCGCGCGTTGGGGCCAATTCTGTCGTTGTGGAGTCGGTTCCACGCTTCTCCACGGTCGTAGGCATTCCTGGAAAGATTTTGAAAATAGGAATTGAAAAAGGACATGAGCTTGATCATGGAGCCCTGATCGATCCCTTTATAGGACAGCACATTTAAACGAGGACCCTAATGAGAATTTTCACTGACATCACTAAGACCATTGGCCAAACACCCCTGGTCCGCCTCAATCGGATCAGTGCGGGAATCCCAGCAGAAATTCTTTTGAAACTAGAATTTTTTAATCCCTTAGGCTCGGTAAAAGATCGCATTGGCCTTGCCATGATCGATGCTGCCGAGCGCGAAGGAAAAATTCTTCCAGGGACTCCCATCATTGAACCCACCAGCGGAAATACAGGGATAGCACTAGCCTTTGTTTGTGCCAGCAAGGGTTACCCACTAACGTTAGTAATGCCGGAAACCATGTCTATCGAGCGCCGGTCCCTTTTACTACTGTTAGGCGCAAAGGTTGTTTTGACTCCCGCGGCGACCGGAATGCCTGGGGCCATTGCCAAAGCGAAAGAGCTTAAGGATTTAACCCCAGGATCCTACGTTCCCGGGCAGTTTGAAAATCCTGCAAATCCTGAAATTCATCGTCAGACGACCGCCATTGAAATTTGGAATGATACGGACGGCAAAGTTGATATCGTCATCTCAGGAGTAGGAACCGGAGGGACCCTTACTGGAATTGGTGAGGTCCTTAAGAAAAAGAAAAACTCCCTTAAAGTGATTGCGGTGGAGCCACTTGAGTCCGCCGTCATTTCAGGGGAAAAACCGTCCCCTCATAAGATCCAAGGAATCGGCGCTGGTTTTATTCCCAAAAACCTCAATACAAGGATCATCGATCACATCGAGAAGGTTTCGAGCGCTGAGGCTATCGCAATGTCACGAAGACTG
>JAYVQZ010000535.1:0-13062 GCA_043776735.1 Deltaproteobacteria bacterium
ACTCAATCCTGATCAGGTACCCGATGCCGAACGAAGCGGCCGTAGAGTAGATCTTCTTATCACCGTAGCAAAGTACGCAGCAGCACTAGAGCCGCTCATTCGTTTTAAAGAAACACAGGGGCGCGAGGTTCGCCTGCGGGTAATTGAAGCCCTAAGCTCTACTGCTAAAATAAAGAGTCTTATTATGAAAGAATATGGAGTGGGCATCGCCCCCTCTCATACTCTTTTTGTGGGCAGTATCGACGAAATTGCTTCGTACCGAAAAACAGACTACTGGACCGATTATCCCTATTCTTTGTTAGATGCTGGCAATCTGCCCGGACTTTCTCTTGGCAGGCTTCCCGTTCAGACGGCGTCAGAGTTGTCTGCCATGATTGAAAAGATCATAGGCCGGGAGACTGCTCCACGAAACGATGCGGCAACACTCATTACTTCCGGTTTTGAAACGAACTGGTGCCAGGTAAATCTTAAATACATAATGGAACAGATATTTGCCAAAGGTCAGCTTCCCTTAGAGGTTACCAAGCTCTATGCCTCTGAGGGGGCGACGACAGAAAAAGTTATCCGAGCCTACAACGCCAATCCCAACATTGTGGTTTATGATGGCCACGGTGATGCTAGCGGAATGAGCGAGATCCCTTTTCTCACCGCGCACCTTCCCAAATTGAAAAACAGTACCTATCCGATAATTTTCGATATCGCCTGTTTGAATTCTTACTGGCCAAAGTCGGGGGCCAAGACAAGAAATTTTGCCGACTCCATTGCCGTATTAAAAAGTACCGGCGCTGCGGGGATTTTGGCGGCCTCAAGCAATTCGGGCGGACACGATCTATTTCGCGCGATTTTTCGGGCGTCGGTTTTTGATGAGTTGGATACCGCAAACCCGTATCACCACCTTCTTGAGGTGGGGGATGCCATTCGTTTTGGAAAGATTAAATACCTTCAGGCCAACAATGAAGATGAATTTGCCCTGATGGACAACGAACTCTTCTACTACCTTGGAGATCCGGCATCTTCGATCTTTTATACTCCCCTACAGCCGATCCCTGACATCTCACTGGATCTTCCTTTAGAACCCGACCGTCAGCCAGATCACGGTGAGTAGGGCGGCAATTCCAAAGAGGCAATACTCAACGAGCTTGTCCTTCTTTTTATTCTGCTGATTGTATTTCGGCATCGGCGACAGATAAGTCTTCATAAATTCCTCCAACATTGGACTCCCCCTAAAGGTAGCTGTATTCACTAGCGAAACGTGACGTGTATTAGAAGAATTCGCTTATCAGGGGCGAAGACAAAGGGAGTTCTCTTGGTTGGGCGGCATTGGCAGACTGGGCGCCGGTCTCTTTTTCAACCAATGCAGAGAATGCTGCCATCAGTGATTTTGAAATAGGTCCAATATACCCGTCTCCCACAGGCCGTCCATCCACCTCAATGATAGGATATATGTCCGCGGTGGTGTTGGTCAAAAAGGCCTCAGTTGCAGTATTGAGCTCTTCTTTGGAAAATGGCGTCTCGCTAACCGCAATACCCAATTTTCGGGATAGCTGCAACGTCCACAGGCGTGTGATTCCCGGCAAAATATTTCCCGTCAGTGGCATGGTTCGAATTTGGCCGTCAATGACTGCCATCACATTGCTTCGTGATGCTTCGGAAATCTGCCCTTTGTCGTTGATGAACAGCGACTCGTAACAGCCCACCTCTTTTGCCTGTTGGGCCCCCATGCAATTGGCGATCAAATTTAGAGATTTGATATCGCATCTTTTCCAACGCGTGTCGGGCAGGGTAATTACCCTGCATCCCTCAGTTTTCACCTTAGGAAAAACAACGGGTAAGGGGTTCACCATGGCTAAGTGCTGCTGGACTATTTTTCCTGCAAAACCATGTTCGCGTTTGGGGGCAACTCCACGGGTCACCTGCAAATAGAGCATCCCGTGCGGATAAGGGTGGAGTGCGGCCAGCGTTCGGCAGTTGGTTTTAAGTGCTTCAAGGCCTTCGCATTCAATCTTCATCTCTTTAAGACTGCGCTCGAAGCGTTGCCAATGAGAACTCTCGAGAAAGAGTTTTCCATCGTACAAGCGGAAGACTTCGTAGATGCCATCACCAAAATGATAGCCACGATCTAAGGGCGAGATTCGGACTTCGTTTAATGGCAGTATTTCGCCGTTAAAAAGTGCGAGTGATTCGAATTTTTTACTACCCGACAACAAAAGACCTACTCGATGATTTCTAGTACCGACCGTTTTTTCAGTTTCGTGGAAACTGCTGCCAAAATAGTTCGCAACGACCGGGCATTGTTGCCCTGTTTTCCAATAATCTTGCCTAAGTCGCTTTTTGCCACTTTAAGCTCGATAACCGTCGTCTGCTCGCCTTCTACTTCTGAAACGTGAACTTCATTGGGAAGGTCCACGAGGGCCTTCGCCATCACTTCTACCAAATGCCTTAGCTCTTCCATACCCGAAGCTCCTTCTATACCGACCTACGGATAGTGTGAACACACCCAAGCAGACCGTCAACAACGCTTGAACCAGCATTCACTGCGCACTTAACGACGGGCATCAGCGCCATGATAGACGCGCCGTTACGGCGTGTCGTGACTTACTTTAAGTAACGCGTCTACGACATAGGCCTGAAGCTCAGGATAGGTTTTCACTTTTCCTGAGGGTTGAACCGCTGTGGGCAGCTCTAGTGTTGGGATTCCAGACAATTCGTGAAATCTCTCCATGGTCCTTTTTGGGGCATACTCGCCCCCTAAGGCCACTTTGACGCCGCTGGCCTTAGCGCTAAGGGCAACCTCTGCGATGCGCCCAGACGAAGGGGGCACCCCAGGCTTTTCTTCGATACTTCCAAAACTCGAAATACCGTAAGCATCAAAAAAATAGGTAAATTCCTTATGGTATTCGATGGCAATGGGGCCGCTGTTCTTGATGAAGAACGGAGCAAGTTTCTTGGTATTGGTCTTTTGGATCTCTTCTAACTTCTCTTTGAGTTTTTGATATCCCTTTTGAAAGTCAGCCGTTTTTTCTGGAGCCAATTGAATGAGCGTATCGCGAATCACCGTGGCCCCTTCAGCTAGTGCCTTTGGGCTTAGCCAGTAATGAGGGTTACCCATAGGATGCACATCGCCCATAGAGCGATCGACGCCGCCTGCCGGACGCTGAAGGGCGGTGACCGCCTTTCCCGTTTCACAATAGCCCCGCCCGCCCACCTGGACGCCGGCGTTGCCAGAACGGGTGAGGACTTTGGGCATCCATCCGATTTCTAATTCCAATCCCACAATGCAAACCATGTCGGCATCAGCGACTAGGCGAATGTATTCGGGAACCGTGTCCACGTAATGGGGGTTCTCATGGCCGGTGAGGAGCGCTTTTGCTTGCACCAGTGGCCCGCCGATCTCTGTGGCGGCCCAGGCTAGATCAGGGAGTGAGGTCACTACTTTAACCGGCGTTTTGGCCAAGGCTAAGGCAGAAAAGAATAACAGTGAGGGGATGAGTCTTATCATAAAGGCCTCTCTAAAAATCGTGGGCTGGATGAGAGCCCAACAGGAAAATAGCCTGAAGTTCGAAGATCCGTTCTGAATTCTGCTCACCTCCGGCAATCAGACGCCCCTTCCAATTATAGGAAGCCCGGATCGTCGAAAACTCACTCGCCTTGTACTGGATCGTGGGGACCAGCCCGTAATCTAAGTTTGAAGCGCTTGCGGCGCTCAGACCGGAGAAGGCATCAAGGCGCATGCCTACTGACCATTGGGAGTCTAGGCCGTATTGAGGAAAAATATACATTCCAAAAGCATTGTCGTTGGCGCCGCCGGGGAGAGAGAGGATCCGGTACCAAAACTCAGACTGCAGGAGGAATCTCACAAAGGAGGCCTCTCGCCATTTCGCGGTAAGGTCGACTCCGAAGAGTCGGGTATCAAAATTATTAGACGCCCGTCGTCCGAGATAATTAAAACCCACTTGAACTCCCCCGCTCCAGGGAAGTGTGGTGTAGGTGGCCAGTCGCGCGTAGTGGGTGGGCTGAACTGGTTTTGTCCCTTCCACGTGAGAATGTCCAAACTTCCACCCATTTGTAATTCCAAGGGTGAGATCTAAATAAAATGAGAAGGGAAACAGATGAGCAACCTCCAGGCCGGTATCGTTGACTCCCTCTTTGTCAAAAAAGTCGCGGTGTACTTTGGGTGCGGAGGTAAAAGGCCAATCATGCCGGTGGAAAGAGTTTAACCGCCCAACGCCAAGAAAAAATTGGCCCAGTCGAAAACGGGTGCGTGGAATTAGCTTTGACGA
Source organism: Deltaproteobacteria bacterium (assembly GCA_043776735.1). Taxonomy (GTDB): domain Bacteria; phylum Bdellovibrionota; class FAC87; order UBA2466; family UBA2466; genus JBGSST01. Next base: position 4,281 of record JAYVQZ010000535.1, read on the forward strand.
GCCAATGGTGAGTTCGTGCACTTCAAAAAACAACTGACCGGTTTCATAATGGGCGGCCATTGTCGCCAAGCCATCAAAAGTCTGATCGATCGGAGCAAAGAATAAAATCTCGGTCTCCCGAGGATCTAGACGGCCCGTTCCGCCTTTGCCAAACTCCCCCACCAGATCGCCGGCCGCAGAGATCTGCAGGCCCGTTCCGGCCCCAGACATCTCAGACCTTGCGGGGAAAGAGAGAAGGCAGATAAGAAAAATGAAAGCGGTACGGGAACTTGTGTTGCGTAAGGTTCTCACGTTGGTTTCCCCATTAATTTAATCAGAAAATTTAACACTGCTAAGGGCGACTTCAGTTAGGGTGCCGCTGGCTAGGATGAATCCCCAATACTGTCCGGTGCCGTTGCCGGGGCTTACAGCTCCGCCATCGGTATTGAGAAAAGCGCTTGCACTGGGAAAGGTTGTCTTATCCGAGGTCCAGGCCAGGACATGGGATGGAGTTTCGCTGTTATGGATATCGATCTGGATGGTTACACTTCCCGTGGCATCCACTGTACCCGGAATCGTAAATGCGTTGGTGGTGGTGCCGACCGTCAGGGAGCCGGAGAGGGTGCCGCCCGATCGGCTGAATTTCACCGAAACGCCGCCAACCAAAGTGTTCGAGGAGTTGGAAACCAGGGTAATGCTCCCGGTATCATCCAATTTAAAGGTGACTCGGTAACTATTGTTTGAAGTTGGGGAAGCCAACGCTGCTGAGTAAACAATACTGCCAGTCCCGGTAAAGCCTGCCCCAACATTGGTTAAGGTGCCTTTGCTAACAAAGGTGAAGGCATAGGGGTCAGTGACAGCCTTTCCACAGCTGCCCAAGGCGACGATGAGAATCAGAGGGGCGATTAGTTTGTAGACGGTTTTGAGTCTCATTTTACTACTCCATTAAAGAACGGTGACAATCACTTAAATGCAAAACTTTGGCAACAAAGTTATTTTGGCTTTCTCCTTGCGACGCTCGTCTGAGCTTTTGATTTGGATTTTAATGGGGTCCTCGGTGGTGGCTTTTCTTGGCAAACGCTGCAGATGCCAAAAAACTCCAGGGAGTGGTGAACTTCGCTAAAACCTTGTTTGGCCAGCCCGCGGTCGATGGCTTCTAGTAGGCAATGGTCTAGCTTATGAACGCTTCGGCACTCGGTGCAGACTATGTGGTGGTGGTGGACGCCGCTGTCAGCGATCTCAAAGCGAATGTGACCATCCCCAAAGTCGCACCGCTTGATGAGCTGTTTTTTTTTAAACGTGTCGACGGAGCGGTACATGGTGACCAGATCGCAGGAGTGAAGCTTCTTCACGCGGGCAAGTATTTCTTCCAGGGTAAACGGCCCGTGATCGCGAAATAGAGTCTCAAGTATGGCTACGCGAATTTTAGTGGCTTTTAATCCCGCCTTGAGCAAGAGGGCTTTAGCGCGGGTCTCAATGTTTTCGTGGGGCGGGGTCACCGAAAAAGGTGTAGTCGGATTTGGCCAGAGAAACAAGAGAGAGCGTTTGGATCATAAAAAAGGCCGAGAGGTTTCCCTCTCGGCCTTAAAACAATACATCCAGTTAACAGTTAGGGAGCAAACACGGGTAAATTCGTCGTGGGGATGGTGCCCAATGAGGTGGTTGAGCCCAGCTGATGAGGACTAACGGTTTTTTCAGTCACCCCAGCACCGGTAGCTCCCCACTCAGATAACGTCCCCCAAAGGAACCCGACGATGGGCGCATTTACGCAGCTGTTTGTCGGGGAAAATAGGATTTGATTGGTTACTGCAGTCATTTGGCTTGTGGCTGCAGTGCGTGAGAACGACTGTCCTTGAGCAAGCCCGGCAAAATTAGTTATTGAAGTTGTGTGATTATTATTAGGCCCCGCCCAGTTGCAGATCATGCCGCTGATCGATCCGGTAAACGTGCTACTAAGCTGGGGACCGAATCCAAAATAGGCGAAACCAGTATCCGTGGTTCCCGAACGCGATGCTGTGCCCTGAAAGACTCGGGTGTGAGAATCCCCAGTCCCCGCTTGCCAGCCAAATTTTACAGTCCCCATGCCAGTTGAGGGGTCAAGATTGGCAATGAGGTAACGCCCGTTTCCGCCGGTGCCGCTTAGGAAGTTGGCAAAATCATAATCTCCATTGGTATCAAAGAGAGTGGTCGTACCCGCGCTGGTCGAAGTGATTCCCATTTTGGTGACCACACGTAGGTCGGTGGCGCTGGCTTGTTCAAAGAGAGCCGAAAAGCCCCGAACGCCTGCAATCCCACCGGGGCGGCCTCTTGAAGCAGAGTGGTAACCGCTGATGCGGCCACGGAAGGTTTTGTTCGTGGTATTAAACGAATTCTTAAGCGTAACGCTCATCGATTTTGAGCCAATCGTACCCGTGAGGACGATGGTGTACACCGGGTCGGTCGTTCCCGAGTAATCGGCGTTTCGAGTGATGCTGGCGGTAGTCACCGTGGCCAATGGGAGTGCCGTTTTTACATCGGTGAGTAGATCCACTGATGCGCCCACAGCAGGAAGGCTTTTTCCATTTACTTTGGCCACGCAGGCCATTGCGGCCATAAATTTCATGGCACTATTTACTGTTTCAGCCACATCTCCCACCAGCTCATTGCTCTTTGCCGCGGCACAGGCTTCGGTGCCGCCTTCGGTCGCAGTCCAAATCCCCAAATCTCCGCCGGGAAGGCATCCATCATTAGTGCCGACGCTTCCAGGATCAACCCCCGTCGGGCAGTTTTTATTGGTGGGAGGGGCCGGAGGAGGAGGATCCGGCTGGAAGGTGAAGTTACCATCGGGATGGTTTTGAATGACTAGTTGCGGTCCGTAGCACGCTACATTCTTACTAAACGATTTAAATCCGAGTCCTTCAAAGCAACCGGCCGCTGTGGTCTTATCGATTACTTTTTGCAAGTCACTCTTGGCCTCGCTCAGTGGCTTCACGGTTCCCGTACTGGTAGCGTCCTCACCGCGAAGGATCTCAGTTCTAGCCGTCGTCGCCGCCATCGGCGAAGCAATGCCCACAAGGGGAATAACCGACGTGGCATTTGATGAAGAGGAACTGCTTCCGCATCGAATAAGGAAAATCATTGCCAGCAGCAGTACGCCGCCAAATGTTATTCGTTTCAAGAGGGCTCCTTGAGTAATAGTTACGGGAAAAACCCCGCCACCATTCTAACTCGAATTTCCGTTGGTTAAGTGACTTGGTGAGTCAATAAACTCGAGACACTCTGCTAGAGTTCGGAGTCTCAACCCTCCAAGTAAACGGGGGGATGAGAAGGCTGCCTTAACTCTAACCATTGCCCAATCAATTAACGCGCTCAGCTTGTCCACGCGGGGAATTTGAACCTGTCACATGGAACGAGGATTGCTCATTCAATGCCCGCAAGTATCTTTGTCTAAGGGGTAGCTGGAATGAAGTTTCGTATTCTGCCGGTCTTAGTTATGCTGGTGTTTGGCCAGGTGGCATTTGCCGAACAAAGCTTGAGGGAAATGGCTCCAAAGAGTTCCCCTCCTGAGTACTACGCAGAGTTTTATAGCTTCCAAAACCAGACCGATATCGATGCGAAGCCCCATCCGTTTGTTCATTTCCTTAAAATGCAAAACGGAATCACCAAAGAGATCGTTGATGTTAGCTGGCTAAAAAAAGGGAGCTCTTGGCGCAATTACTCGATGGGAGATACCTTTGCTCTGGCCGGCCAATATCGAGTGAGCTCTCAAGGGCAATTTCCCGTCTCACCGGAGCTCTTTGATGCCGCTCGAGTTTCTAAAAAACTTCTAGAGTCAGGACAACTGCACGCCACTGCCGAAGAAGCGGTGCGCGGGATATTAAATAACTTGCGGACAGCAAAGAAGCAGGGGGAACTTCATCAGGAGCCTGTAGTTGCCTCATTTTTAGCTTCAGGCCAGATGGGGCCACAATGGCGGGCTGGAGTTTTGTCGACGGCAAGCGGCTTGCAAACGACAGCTCATTCTTCCCGTCCGGAATTGTCAGAAACCACCGCCCCTCAACCGCTCACCCATAGCACTAAGGGAGTTACGATTTATCCCGCAGGAATAGGGTTTGGTTTCCCCGCACGCCCAGCAGGTTCTCCGTTTCGCCGCACCCACTAAGCAATCAAACTAGTCTCGTCGTACGCCTAAACAGCGATCCAACTGGCGCTCGCACTCTGCCCTATGATGGGCCTTATGCTTGTGGTGAGGTTGAGCGGTGCAAGACGAATATTGTTGAATGCACGCGGGGCCTTGGGGGGCGCCACTAGAAGCTTCAGTGGTCTGCTCTGCTATGGCCACGGCAAAGGGATCAAATCGGGCAATTACAGGCGGAACGACGATCGGGGGAAGGCTACCCTCACGCCATTGCTGTTGTTGGGCAGCGTAATTCAATGCCGCTCGGGCTTGTGCGGCTTGTAACATCTGCTGATACTGGGATTCACTCTGCTGAAACTGATTTTGGTATTGATAATACTGGGCCTGATTTTGGTAATACTGATTCTGCCGTGCCGCTAAAGCTTGAAGCTGAGTAATAAGCATCTGGTAATCCTGCTGGCTCGTTTGGCCCCCATAACCGTCCGCTCCACGCCCTCGGTCATAGTAGGGACGGGGTTGAGGGGGGACGCCCACAAAATGGGAGCCCACGCCAGGGACTGGCCCCAGATCCCCCCATTCTGCTTTAGCAGAGGGTGCGGCAAGGGTAAGCATCGCCAGTACAAAGAAGATCCCTTTAAAGTGCGTCATAGGTGAGTCCCAAGGTTTCCCTTCTTGTATTCAAGGAGAATACCACCTTTTTAAGGTTAAAATATATCGTGATATCGGTTAGTTAAGTTATTTTAAGATTGTGTGGTTCGTTCATAGGGCACACAGCTGCCCATAGTTTTGCCACAGGGGTGGCCTGAATATGACTCGAAGCGTTATAAAAAGCTCAATGCTTTAGTGCGCCGTGCCGAAAAGAAGAGTGGTGACAACCGAATCGAAAAAACGAAGCGCCCCCTTGGCGGCGATGCCTTTAAGTGAGCGGCTTTACCAGCGCCACAAAGAGATCTTCGCCAGCGCCGCTGCGCCGGTCCTTCTAGGGGCCACCTTTTTGCTTGTGGTTTTGCACTGGTCGAATTCGTGGAGGTTTTACTTAGCGGTGATGGCGATTCTTGCGCTTGATATTTTTAACGTCTACTTTTCGCATCGCCATAGGCCGTTTAAAACCCCATGGGGGATAGTCGATACTCGGTCGGATAATTTTGATACTTTTCGAGCCTGCGTAAATTTTCCGGTAAACGTATTTGTCCTGTGGAGTCTACGTGTGAGTTACTCCAGCGCCGGTTTAGTGTGGCTCATTTTTACTCTAGGGGCGATGAGTGAAATCTATTTCGCTAAAAATCGAGCGATCGCTCTTGCTATTGCATTCCTAGGCTTCGCCCTCATCACACATAGGTTCGATGCTTCTGGTGCAACAAAGATTTATGGGCTCAGTGCCTATTGCGGCATTCTCTATTTTCTATTCCGTTATGAGCGGTGGCTCAATGCGGAGATGAAAAATCATCTTTATTTAGAGCAGGTAAAAATAAAATTACAAACCCAGGCCCAGTACCTAAGGCGCCAAGCTGTAGTCCAGAACCAAACTCGCCTGCTTGGGTGGGACGCTGCCGCTCTAGCAGACAGCGAAGATGGTTTGCCTGTCACTAAATCGTATTTGGCTACTCACCTTTGTTTGGATTTTCAGACTTTACTCAAACAGCAGTTTGGCCAGACTCAGGAGTTTGAATTTACCCTGACGCTTCCGGCTCCTAACGAGCTCTCTGGCTATGAAGTCCGCGAGCATACCGGCACCGCCTATCTGATCCTTCAGCACCTGATCAATTGCGCCATCAAATCCACCGCTGAACTTGCAGGCGACAACCGGCGGGCTATTTCTGTTGCCGTGCGCGTACAGGCCCAGGCGTTAATCGTGGAGGTGCGCGACAATGGTGCGGGCAGGATCGCGGAAACGTGGCGGATAGTCAGGCAAGGACGGGTGCCGGCCGCTTTCCTCGATGAAAAGGCTTTGGATCTCTGTTTTATTATCGAACAAGCCGGCCGCGATCATATGCAGATTCAATTTGAGGGTCAGAGCAACGGCGAGAATAGGTTTGTTTTCAAAATTCCCCTAGCACCCGCCTCTAGTGAAGAGATAGCCGCCTGAGCGAATTGTTTCCCCTCAAGGCGCCTCCGAGGCACTCTCGGCCGTAACGGCCAGAAAAATCAAACCGTCAAAGGGCTTTGGCAATCACTTCCCACTGAGGCACTTCGTGGGAAAGGTCTAGGCCCTCCACGTGCTTCCAGAAGGCGTTTACGTCTACTGTGCAGTCCGCATCTTTTAAGAGGTGGTACATGCCGCCGAGTTTACGATTGAGAAAGATAATTTGATGGGCAGGGCTCGTATGTTGAACCAGGTTGGCAAACTCGAATGAAGTGTCTCGAATCTGTTTTAGATAAGACTCACTGGCAAAAGAAAAGGGCTGGTTTTCTATGCGGAACATTGAGGCAATGAGTGACATCAACTGGCAAAAGAGATCTCTGACTTCTGCAGTCTCCCGTTTATCCAAGAAGCCAAATTCTGCCGCCCGTTCGAGCATCTCTTCGCGGTTTTCGTTAATCGAGCAGAGTAGCAGCGAGCGGATCTCGTTGCGAAACTTGGGTGGGTAGTCACGAACGGCACCAAAATCCAAGAGGATAAGGGTCTTTCCCTCGTCGCGAATCAGAAAGTTTCCATAATTAGGATCGGTCTGCACCAGTCCAAAAGTGAAAAATTCTAGTACTAGCAGATCTAAAATCTTTTTTGAGAAGTGCTGTTTACCGGCTTGAGTCATCGGCTTTTTTATCCACTGATTTAACCGCTCGCCGTGTTCGTAGGAGAGGGTGAGCACCTGTTTGGTGGAGTAGGCTTCAAAAACCTTGGGAATAACAAACTGGGGGAAGGGGGCAAAGGTGGCGCGGTAACGCTGAATCGACTTGGCTTCGAGAAGGTAATCAATTTCCAACTTCAACCCATCGGCTAGTTCCGAAAACACGGCATCAAAGGAAATCTTTTTTCCGCGTACTGCTAGAAGGCTAGTGATCAGCTTCTTTAAGAGAGCGACGTCGGTATCGATGCTGTCGGCAACCCCTGGATATTGGATTTTTAGCACCACATCTTCGCCTTTGATTCTGGCGCGGTGGACTTGGCCAATGCTAGCGGAGGCAATGGGCTCGACGCTCAGCTCCTCGATGTCCTTATAGCGTTCAGGCCCCAACTCTTTGCGCAGAACCTTCTTGATGTCTTGAATCGGAAGAAACGTGGCGTTGTCATGGAGCGTGCGCAAAATCTCCACCACTTCAGGGGGGAGAAGATCGCTCATTTCCATACTGAGGAGCTGGCCTACCTTCATGGCGGCCCCCTTAAGGTTGCCCAGGCTCTCCACTAGGTCGTGAGCTTGTTTGATGCGCGTCTGCACGCGTTTTATTTCAGGGCGATCTCGCAGCCTGTCAGAGATATTGCTGGCGATTTCCCTGCCAACGACCTTGGTGGCCGTCCCGATGAGTCGGCTGGCTCGTCCAAAGAGTGAGGTAGGTATTTTTTGGGCCTTCTTTTTTGGGGGAATGCTTTTTGGGGCCATCTTCATATTAGGAGCGGTGGAGCCAATAAAAGCAAATGATTTGCTGGTTAAAGAAAGGACGGGTTAGGGTCCTTTGCGTGACGCCAAACCGTGACATTGTGGTTGAGATTTTACGTCGCAGGGTGCTCGGCAAAAACCTCGCGGCCTTAGCCTCGGAGCTGGGCATCTGCTCGATGATTCGGGGGCGGCTCAACAAAGGCTGGGTAGGGCAAACCCTTGAGCGCGCCGCAGACCTAAGCAACTCCACTTCGTCCCAACCTGATGGCCCGGACTTCGAATTAAAGTCCACCAAAGTGAGTCTCCGAGAGGGGCTCTGGATACCGAGGGAAACGATTAAAGTGACCAACCTCAATCCCCAAAAGATTTTGCAAGAGGAGTTTGAAACCTCAACGCTTTGGGCAAAGCTTAAGCGCCTTATTCTGGTTGGCTGCGTCTATGAATCGCCTCTGGAGGGGCGAGCCGTTTTTGTGGCCCCTGTTGAGGTAAACGATCCCTTCTTAGTAAGCGGGGTACGGGCGATCTGGGAGGACGTTCGCCACCTTATTGTTGAGGGGGAGATCAGCGAGCATATCAATTTGGGCAAGGTCGATGACCTGCTTCAGCTTCGCCCTACCGGGAGTGGAAAACAGGTCAGCCTCTGCCCCGTGACCGGTCGTCATTTCCCGGCGCGCGCCTTCTACGCCACCAAACGGCTGCTTGGGCAGCTAATTCCAGCCGATGCGTAGAAAAACGGGCTTAGGGCTACTCGTCTTTATTTGATGTAAGTAACCAATATTTAATGCTTAAACCGCCTGCTTCATTTGAGGGCGGATTTTTTGCGGGCAGTTATGCTAATCCCTTCGCCATGGAATCGTCCGTTTGCACCTACTGCCGCCAGCCCAAGGCCATTTATGAATGCGGCCTATGCCAAAGTGCGGTTTGTAAGAAATGCTCCCAAAAAGTAAAAGGGGGCAGTTTTGCCTTCATGGCAGAAATTCCGCCAGAGCTCACTCACAAGATCTATTGCGGCCGTTGTTATGACGAAAAATTTGCTCCCGAGCTTGCGATCTACAATCGTACGATGGGCCGAGCCCGGCGGGTTTTTGTTTATCTTAAGAAGCAGGGTGAAGAGACTCGGCTGATCCGCCGTTCAGTAAAGCCGATTCAA
>JAYVQZ010000536.1:0-3310 GCA_043776735.1 Deltaproteobacteria bacterium
AATACTCAACTACGCTTCCCCGGCAGTGCCCCTTCACACCACCTGAGTGGGAAGCTAAATAAATAGTTAAGTGAAACGTGACCTCGCCATAGTCGTGCAGTTTTTTTTCGAACGCTCCCCTAGGACTATTGACACCATTCTGTAGCAAATTTGATTCCCCGTTAGACAGTTTCAAAGGGGGCCCCCAGCTCACCCACCTTGCCTTGTTTTCAGAGGCACGTCGTATTGCACCCATTTTAAATCCAAGTAACCAAGCCCAATGGATTGAAAAGGCAAAGGCCCTAAAACAAGTAGAGCTAGAAAAAGCAGTAAACCTCGTTAACCCCAAGGCTCATCCTAGAGAAAGGATTAAACCCGTCACCCATAATGTTTCTGAACTGAGGGTCGTTATAGATGATGAGACGGACCGAGCACTTTCGTTGTTGAATGAGATACTTTCTCAAAAGCTAGGAAAGCCTGCGACTTTGGCTGAGGTGATTCGTTGGGCTGCGAAAACTACGAGTGAGAAGTTTGACCCCGCGAAGAAAGCTGAGCGCTCAAAGAAAAGTTCCTCAGGAAACACCAAGCAGCCAGAACCAGGGCGTCATCCCATTCCCGCACACGTAAAACATGAAGTGGTGAGAAGGCAGGGTATGCGCTGTTCGTTTACTTCTCCGGACCATAGGCAATGTGCGCAGCGCCGCTGGCTTCATCTGCATCATGTAATTCCCGTGTCCCAAGGAGGGCTAAATCATCCGGATAACCTTAGGTTTCTGTGCAGCCAGCATCATCAGATAGTGCATGAGAGACGATCTTGACCTCGGGTGTCAGCGATGAAAGACCCGCTGCGGCAGTGAGGAAACCACGATAATAGGAGCCGTCTGTTGTACCCCTTTTCTCCCTGAAGGAGTTGGATTAGTCTCCCCACAACCAAGAAGGCACCAATTCAAGGGGAGTTCTATGGCTCAGTCTCAATCGCAAACGTCGGGTAGCATCGTAGCCGGTTTTCTGGCTCCTCATCCCCCTCACCTGGTCTACGGCGAAAACCCTCCCCAAAACCGAGTGAAGTCGCAGGGCGGGTGGGAAACTTTGCGTTGGGCTTATGAAGGCTGCCGCGACTCGATTGCCGCGCTAAAACCAGACGTTATCCTGGTGCACAGTCCCCATTGGACGACGATCGTCGGCCATCATTTTGCCTGCGTGCCAGAATTAAAAGGCAGGTCGGTAGATCCCATTTTTCCGCATCTGTTTCAGTATGACTTTTCCATGAAGGTGGATACCGAACTCGCCCGCCTGTGCGCTGAGGAAGGAAAAAAGGAGGGGCTCAATACCAAGCTCATGGTGAACCCACGATTTCGCGTAGATTACGGAACCATCGTCTCTCTCCATATGCTCAACCCCAAATGGGATATTCCTGTGCTTCCGATCTCAGCCAACAATTCCCCTTACGCCGGCGGCTGGGAAAAAGGCCAAGAGCAGATGGTGGCACTTGGTAGGGCCACGGCAAAAGCCATCGAGCGCAGTGGGCGCCGGGCGGTGTTGGCCGCTAGCAACACGTTGTCGCATTTGCATTTTAGCCAGGAGCCCATTCCTCCTGAGGATATGAGTAAAGAGCACATTCAAACTCAGGGGCAGTACCTCTGGGACATGAAGATGATCGAGCTAATGCGCCGGGGCGATATCGCGGGTCTCACCGCCGCCATGCCCCAATTCATCGACGAGGCTTTTGCCGAAGTGAGATCGGGCGGATTGATGTGGATGCTGTCCGCCATGGGCTTTCCCAACATTCCCGCCAAATTGCACGGCTATGGAACGGTGATCGGAACGGGAAATGCCGTTATGGAATGGAATCTCGATTCTGGGAGGCGCGCATGAAGGGACGTATTATTGGGGCCGCGTTAGTGCCGGGACTGCCTCATTTGCTATCGACAAAAGTGAGCGCACCCTGGAACCATTTGAGAGAAGCCCTAATCGCGCTTGAGAAAACGATCGCCGATCTTAAGCCCGAGGTATTTGTCATTTACAGCACGCAGTGGATGTCCGTGTTGGGAACCTCCTTTCAGTCGCAGCCTCGCTTGAAAGGCATTCATGTGGATGAGAATTGGCATGAGTGGGGCGATCTGGAATTTGATTTTAAATCTGAGGTGGCATTGTCGGAAGGTTCGGCTCAACGAGTTTCTCAACAGGGCTTTCCCACCAAGCTTATCGCCGTCGAGGAATTTCCAATCGATACGGGCACGATCGTAGCCCTGAAGTTTCTTAACACCCGGTTGCAGCTGCCGGTGGCGATAGTCAGTTCCTGGGTCTACGCCGATGGGGAAAAATCAAGGCAAATTGGTACGGCGATGGCAGAGGCCGTGGAAGCTAGTGGCAAAAGGGCCTTTGTTCTGGGCATTAGCTCCCTCTCACAGCGTTTTTTCTCAGACGACATTGCTCCCGAGTCGGACCATCTTTCCTCTCCCGAAGATGACGAGTGCAATCGAAGGATTTTAGGGCAGCTTGAAACGGGAGCGGTGATGCTGGCTGCGCAATCGGCAAAGGCATTTGCTGCACTAATGCCGGTGGACATGCAGGGCAATGCCCTCTTTTGGTTGGCTGGAATATGCGGGGATAAAGTGCGTGGTGCCAGAGTGATGGCCTACGAACCCATTTGGGGAACAGGAAATACGGTTACCTTTTTAGCAGGAGACAACACATGAAAACAGGAATGAAGATCGAGTTAATTAAAGATCCAGCAGCGCCCAAACCATTGGGAAACTATTCTCACGCAGCCACTTGGGCGGGGTTAGTTATTGTTTCGGGGATGGCCTCAAGAGATCCCAAAACGGACCAAATTCCAGGAATCAAAAAGGACGCTAACGGAAAAAAGATTGGCTATGACATTCGCCTTGAGACCAAAGCCACACTCGAAAATATCAGTCGAGTGCTTGAGGCCGCAGGCTCGGATTTGGAACATGTACTTGAAGTAAATACCTACCTATTGGATATGAAAGACTTTGGCGCCTATAACGAGGCCTATTCGGAATTTTTTTCGAAACACCGTCCTGCGCGCACCACTGTCGCTGTGGCTGGACTACCGGGAGAAATTGCCATCGAAATGAAGGTCGTTGCTGTGAGGAAAGATGAGTAGTCACGAAGTCCTGCAGCCACTATCGCTGGACGGGAATGCCCCCCTCCCTATTCCAGATAGCCTAAAAGACTGGCTATCGAAAAAAAAACTGAATTGGATTCAAGGGGAGCCCTATGAGTCGGGAACTGCCTCTTTTGTTTCGTGGAATCCCGCTACGGGCGAAAAACTTTCCGAGATCTCTCATGCGGACAAGGCCACGGT
>JAYVQZ010000537.1:0-3289 GCA_043776735.1 Deltaproteobacteria bacterium
GACTGAAACTTGGCGATGGCTTCAAGTTGAGCCACCAAGGCGGCTCGATCTACATTTCGGTCTAAAACCTCGCTGCTCTCAGGCGACCCTTGAACGGAAAGGGCGACAACTGCCGTCAGTAAAATCAACGTGAGCAGTAAGCGGCCTATCCCGGTCCGATTTTTAGACAGCACTCTCATTCTTTTTGTACCACCACTAACTTCAAATCGTTGTAACCGTTTAACGCCGCTGAGGAGATGACGGACTTAATCGTGATGTAGGGAGTTCGCCTATCGGCAACTACCAAAAGTTTGCTATCCGCTTTGACATCGGGATTGCTCTTGGCGATGAGGTCCTGGCGTTTTCGTTGGTGCTCAAAGGCAGACGACAACGATCGGGCGATGCCGGTCTCTTGGAGATCCCCAGGGAGAAAGCGAAAGTTATTGAGCGGTGTGGCAGGCTTGTTGTCGACTTGAACACCGGCTTCAGAGATCTCAACGGTTAGCGCATCTACTGCCGGTAGATTGGTCCCTGCCATTGGTAGTTTGAGCCCTTGGGTGGGATTGAGGTTGATTCCCCCCATGGTGAAGCTTTTCAAAAGAAAGACGAGCAAGATCATAAAAATGTCGGCCATCGAAGTGATCTGCAGGGCCATTTCGGAGCCGAGGGGGCGCTTGATTCCAAATCGAGATCTACGTGCCATTAGTAGCCTCCTAATAGAATGTTGGGCACTTTGACTCGAAGGCTTTCCATCAGCCTAACCAGGTGGACGTACTGGACGTCATCGGTAGCACTTAGCACCATGGTTGTGGTCTCAGGCCATTTCTTTTGGACCTCAGCGACCTCTGCCATCAACTGCTTCACGTTCCAGTCCCCTTTTTCAGCGGGAATACGCTTTTGGAATTGGGCTACACCGGCCACCTTAAATAGAATGTCTTGGTTGAGATCCATTTCAATATCCACTCGCACTGGGGGTGGTTTGCTTAATGCAGTTCCGGGGCCTGTCACTGCCACGCTTGAATCAAAGACGCCGATCGCCAGAAATGAGGCGGAGGCCAGCAAAAAAGTAATGAGCACGGTGAAACAGTCGATGATTGGCGCCAGATTAATGTCAAAATCCTGATTCTGACCATGAGCGCCAGAACCGCCATCATTCATGTTCATGAAGCTCTCCGTATTTCATTCTCTGGCGTAGACGTTGAGCCATTGCCACCTGTAGGGCGGAAGCCTTCCCCTTGGTAAAAGCGCTGTTTCAAGATGTCCATGCTACGAACCGCCGCTTGCTCAAGATCGGCAAGCAGGGAATTGGTTCGGTTCATTAAAAAGCTGTAAGCCATCATGCAGGGGATGGCGACAGCCAGCCCCATCATCGTGGCGTTCATCGCGGTGGCAATACCAGCAGAAAGCATCGCCGATTTTTGTTGGGGGTCAGCATGTGTGACTGCTTGAAAGGAGTGAATTAGCCCAGCGACCGTTCCAAAGAGGCCCAACAGGGTCGCCACGTTAGCAATGGTGGCTAAATAACTGGTTCTCTTTAGGATAGCGCGAGCGCATTTTTGTTGTGCCAGTTGAATGCCATCGCGAATTATCCCTTCGGGAAGGTGGGCTCTTTCTAGCGCCGATTTCATGACGTTGGCCACTGGCTTGCGCTTGTAGCTATCGCAAAACTGGGTGGCTTCGGTGAACTTAGCGCTCATCACCAGGGTCCCCACCTTGGTGAAAAAGTTTTCTACCCGGCTCATCGGGTAATAAAGGAAGAGGGCGAAGAAGCGCTCTAGAATAATAGCGACTCCCATGGCCCCTACAAAAAGAATTGGGGCAGCGTGGGCGAAGTGATCACGGATAAAATCAAGCATGTCCATAGCAGTCTCCTTGACGGCAAAAGCCCCCATCCAAGGGGAAGATAATCTCTCAGTCCAATTATCGGTATTTTGGGACATTGAGTTGAGCAAGATGGCCGAAGCCATTGTGACGTCGCGGCAATCTGGGCGTTGTCTAGGACGTCTTTGCCTCGTCCCCGTGATCTCTCAGGCCGGTTAGGCCTGGAAGTTTCAACACGGTTCGCGGGCCGGGCTAGGCTGAGACTCCTGGAATTGTCTACAGGATCAATGTGATGGCCCTGACAAAATTCCTTCACAATTAAGGTATACGCTAGAACTCAAGCACCTTCGTCCCCGCAAGTGGAGCTCTGTCTACCTAGTTCCCCACATTTGAATCACAAAGTCGCGCTAACGTTAAATTGGGTTCCCTACCCTGTGGAAAACTTTAGTTTTCCGTTCTTCTGGTGGCAGTTTTATGTTTATTAAGAGTCAAAATCCGTACAGCCGCTCTACTTTGGGGCATCTGTTTTTGATCAGCCTGTTTATGCTTCGTTCGTTGGCCTCTTCGTTTTTCACGACCCACGCTAAAACTGAGTTGGTTCAGAAAACGGAAATCGAGCCGTCAAAGCATTATGTGTCGAGGCATATCACTCATCTTTTACCGATCGGGTATTTCATTGAGTTGGCAGTCAAGTCGCAAGCGGACGACCTAGAAGTCGCGATTGCCAATGCCAATAGACTTCACAAAGCACTCACTGGCGGAGTTCCGCTTACCGAATCCAATCCACTGTACTCCGGTGTAGTAAGTAAAATTTTAGTGAAAGACTACACGGGCGCTGCAGATCTGATCACCGACCCAACGTCGGGAGCGGACGAGTTTTATTACGAAGTGGCCAACATGACCAAGACGATGAACAACACAGGATCGGCTACCAACCCACCCAATGAAATCCAGGCCATGTTTCTTGGTGCGGCTCGTGATGGCCTAGACCTCACCGACCTCTTGCAAGCGGACTTTACTTACCACGACCCCACTGGCACCTCCGTGGGTTGCAAATATGAAATTGATGACTCGGGCATCCACCTGGGGGTTCTAGGTACAAGTTGTGCCGGCGGCGGTGCGGCCGGTCAGTTTTGTAATTCAAATCACTACGTCGCCGTATGGACTAAAACTAACCCAAAAATCTCCCTTGTCCGTCAACCCCATCCCCAATTTCCTGGAGTTGGTATTTTCACATCGTGGGCATGGGCCAAGGAATACGATTCTGCAGGAACCGGCCGACGAAATATTCGCGGACTTCTAGAGAATTTGTTTCTTGTCACCATTGATTCTATGCGCAGTGATTATATCCCTGACACCCCAATAAACGGAGATGGTCATGGGGTTCGAAAAGACATTCCCAGAGACGATCCCAACTACACCTCTAACTGCATTCAATGCCATTCTTGGATGGACCGTATGGTCGCCCCTTTTCTTGTTAAAGACGCGG
>JAYVQZ010000538.1:0-3265 GCA_043776735.1 Deltaproteobacteria bacterium
ACACCACCTATTGTAGGTGGGGGCTCCCGGTGTGGGAAAGACGTTACTTGCCAAAGCCGCCCAAAGTTTACTGCCGCCACTCAACGCCAGCGAAGTGCCTACGGTACTCAAAACGTACTCCGTCTATCCACACGAAAAAAGGTCACCTTGGGAGCGACCTTTCCGCGCTCCCCACCATTCGGTCTCCCCTGCAGGACTTCTCGGAGGGGGAAAAGGAATCGTCAGCCCGGGAGAAGTGACTCTGGCTCACCTGGGAGTTCTCTTTCTCGACGAGTTTCCAGAGTTTCGGCGCGACGCCATCGAGGGACTTAGGGAGCCTTTACAAAATGGAAATATACGGGTCCAACGTATTGGTGCTGGAGCTCCTTTTCCGGCGCTCTTTACGCTAATAGCAGCGATGAATCCCTGCCCCTGCGGCTACGCCTTATCCTCAAAAAAACTGTGCTACTGCACCAGAGAACAAAAGAATAGATACCAACGAAAAATTTCAGGACCTATCGTTGAACGAATTGATCTTTACGTGTCGCTCAATTTTGTGGGGCAGGAAGCCTCGGATATCACTCTGAGCAAACAAGAACAGGTCATAAAACGAATGGAAAAGGCGTTCGCACGGCAGCTCACTCGCTATAAAGACCCATTTCTTCGCAACGGAGATGCCAACCGGGAGCTTTATAACGATGCCTTCCAATTAGGCGAGGCAGAAACCCTTTGGTGGCAAAACCAAGCGGTCCCCAATGCCCGAAACCACCGCATGCTCGACAAATTGATCCGTGTCGCCCGGACGATCGCCGACCTTGACGACCAAGAAAGGATTTTAGTGTGTCACCTTCAGGAAGCCTGGCTGTTCCGATGCGCTCCCCAGCAGATCAGTGGCTGGCACTAGACCACGCGCTTGGATTTTTGTTTCAAACGATTTGCCTATTCTGCGACGAACGGGCCACGAACGGTCGCTTTTGTGGTCAAGGCCATTCCCTATTAAGAATGCCCGAAACTATTTGCGCATGGTGCGGAGACTTACTGCCGCAACCAACGGATCATTGTGGACAATGCTTAGGGGAGAACCGGCTTTGTTTTCCCAGCCGCTCTTGTTTTCTTCTGACAGACGATGCCAAGAAATTAGTGCACGCCATAAAATACGATTCTTTGCCTCAATTATTGGCTCTTATCGTTCCCAGCCTTTCTCTCTGGAATCCCTGGGATGATTTGGCAGAGTTTTGTTTAGTGCCGGTGCCCTTACACCCAAGAAAGTTCTGGAAGCGAGGCTTTAATTTTAGCGAGAAAATTGCAGGTACGCTCAGTCAGGCGTGGAATCTACGGATTGATTTCTCATTGATTAAAACAGCAGAACGCCAGGATCAAACCGGACTCAATCGGACCGCCCGGCGGAAGAACCTCAAAAACGTTTTCGCATGGGAGGGGGCGCCACCCAAAAAAGTGATTGTAGTCGATGACGTTTTCACAACGGGAGCTACGCTGGAATCTTGTGTGAACGTACTTAGAAAAGCAAACGCCGAGGAGATACGGGCCGTTACGGTATTCCGCACCCCTCGGCGTCATAATTTTCCAATTAGAAGTTTTTCAGAATGTACTCGATAGCTTTTACCGCATCGACGCGTCCGCCACCGCACTCATTATTGTAACCATTACCTACCGGAATCGCTGACATGACCAGCGCCTCGGTGGCTTGGGCGGGAGTTAGACCAGGTTTTGCCGTGACCATGAGAGCTACCACTCCGGCGACGTTTGGAGTTGCCGATGAGGTTCCGCCAAATCCTTTCGTGTAGCTCGTGCCATCTTTGGAAGTGCTGGGCACTTCGCTCGGTCCGCAGACTTCAGGTTTCACAAGACCCGGCTTATCACCTTTGGCATACGGGAAATCACTGAATTCCTCAATTCCCTCCCAAGTTACTGGACCCGTGCTGGAATAGGAGCGGAGCACGTCCTCTTGATCGGTAGCTCCGATCGTTATCATCGAGGTTCCTTTACCCTTTATCGAATCTTGGTGAAACCAAGCAGGAGGATTGGTTGCCGGTGCCCCCATATTTCTTGGGGCATTTCCCGTACCTAAATTTCCTGCCGAATTTACATGAATGATTCCGGAAGCTAGCTCCACTTCGCCTAACTTGCGCCATTTTGCATAGGAAGGCTTACTGTTTGGTTTGGCACTCAAGGACATACTGATCACCTGAGCCCCATTCTTGATGGCGTACTGAATCGCTTCCCAAGTATTGGATTCAAAGGCATTGCCACCGACGCCGCAGCAGCTTTTAAGAATCATCAGCTTTGCCCCAGGAGCTACGCCGGTCTGCGTTCCCCCAGCGCCCATGCCACCCACAATACCAGCGGTTTGGGAACCATGACCCTGGAGATCAGTGACATCTCCGTCCTTTGCCTCAAAGTTCCACCCATTAACGTCATCCACATAACCGTTTCCGTCGTCATCTAATCCATTCGTTGCCTTATCTTTTCCATTGGCATCAATCCCATTCTCACCCGGGTTCTTCCAGACGTTGGGAGCTAAGTCAGGATGACCGATAGCCGCACCGCTATCGATCATGGCTACTAAAGTTTTTTGTCCCTTATTGCCCGTCTCCCAAACCTGGTGAGCATTTACTTTTTCAACGCCCCACGAGTTAGTGGCGGCGCGATTTAGCCCACCGAATTCGCCGGCCTCTTCAGGGGCATTGATTCGAAATAGATTGCGCGGAGCAAAGGAGGCTAGACCTTGATCGAGCATTTCTCCAACTGGCAGTGGCTCATCGAGAATGACGCTCTGTACGTTATTAGCATTCAATGCGAGCAACTGTCCCAGCACGATACTGTTGGATTGAACGCGCAATGAGTTGGTTCCCCAAAGGACGGTGACTTCTTCAACCCCTCGTCCTTTTCGGGAATTTAGAAAGTTACGCATCGGCAGCGTTTCCCTGGTCGTGAGCTTTTCCAGTTCAACAGCCAAGAAAGCACCGATAGGTTTTCCTGCGGGTGTTTTGCGTACGATGGCTGCTAAATCTCGTTTGTCTTGAAAGTGAATGATCGAGCGAATCGATTCGTTCGATGCGTTGATTCTTAGTTTGGCTTTGATTTTTGGATCCACGAAAACAGCTGAAAAAGCCTGCCAGGTGAAAATTGATACCGAGAGCGCTGTAATCAATGTGCGTTGTTGCATGAATCCCCCCTATCTCGATTCATACAAAAGCGCATCGAACACAATGTCCGTAGTGACTGCGAACCACTAAGAGATAACAAAAATTAACTTGCAGCGCGC
>JAYVQZ010000539.1:0-3265 GCA_043776735.1 Deltaproteobacteria bacterium
GTAAGTTAGCTCTCCTGGACGAAATGTTTAGGGATTGAGGTCGCAAGAGTTTTTAACGACTTACGTGCCCTCCCCAAGGGTACGTAAACCCCCAACCCATGTAAGGGGCGATTCCGGTAAAACGGAATCGCCCCTTAGTATTTTAAAGTCCCTACTTTTCCATTTTGTTCCATACGTTTAAGGGCTTAAAGCAAGCCTTGCCGTGCCGAGCTCCATCCCCTACAACCTCCCTGCAGAGGTCCCTAAATGCCCAATGTCGAGAAACCAACAGCTTCAAAAAACCGAACAATACAGACCCAGATGGCTACCTCCCCCTCTTCCTTCGCTAAGGGGTTGTTCCTAGGTCACATCCTCTCCGAAAAGGCCGTGCCCTATCCCTCACTAAGAAAAGACGAGCAAGAACTCGTCTCTATGACTGTCGACACTATAGAAAAATGGGGAAAGTCGGTCCCGGTTTCCCGAATCGAAAACGAGAAGAAAATACCGACGGAATTGTTAGCCCAACTCAAAGAGATGGGGCTGTTTGGACTTGTCATTCCCGAAGCCTACGGTGGCTTTGGCCTTTCGACCACAGGCTACGTCCAAGTGCTAACAGCCGTAGGTAAGGTGGATGGCAGCCTAACGGCGACGGTTGGCGCCCACCAGTCTATCGGGCTAAAAGCCTTGCTTCTCTTTGGGAACGAAGCCCAAAAGAAAGAATTTCTTCCCAAATTGGCCTCTGGTGAAATGATTGCGGCATTCGGACTTACCGAGCCAGGTGCGGGAAGCGACGCCAGAAATTTAAAGACCACCGCGGTGCTCACTGCGGAGGGAAAGCATTACCTCATTAACGGAAGTAAAATTTGGATTACCAACGGCGGAATCGCCGACTTCTTCACAGTTTTTGCTCGTACTCAACATAAGCAACCCGACGGCACCTCCAAGGACAAGATCACTTGCTTTATGGTGACCCGAGACATGGACGGCTTTTCCTCAGGCCCCGAAGAAAAGAAAATGGGGCTAGTAGGAAGTTCAACGACCTCGCTCCATTTTGAAAATGTAAAAGTTCCTGTCGAAAACATCCTGGGAAAGCCTGGGGAAGGCTTTAAAGTTGCCGTTACCGTGCTTAACAATGGACGCCTTGGCTTGGCCGGAGCCTGTGCTATCGGTAGCCGCGCCCTGATCAAATTGGCTTTCGACCATGCCACTCAGAGAAAACAGTTTGATCGGCCCCTGATTGATTTTGGCCTAATCCAATCTAAAATCGCCAACCTAACGATCGATTCTTACGCTGCCGAAGCCATGGTTCGTGTTTCTGCCCATTTGATGGACAGCGGTGAAGAAGACTACTCTTTAGAGACCGCAATGTGCAAAATATTCTGCACTGAGATGGAGTGGAGAACGGTCAATGAGGCGCTCCAAATATCCGGTGGTTCCGGATATATGAAAGAGTATCCTTACGAAAAAATACTTCGCGACAGTAGGATCTTCACTATTTGGGAAGGGACTAACGAGATACTTCGGCTCTTCGTTGGCCTGTCTGGACTTCAGGCTCCCGGACAGAACCTCTCGGTTATTTCTAATATTTTTAAGCAGCCGTTCAACGATGTCGTTCATTCCCTTGGAGTCCTCGGAGAATTCGGCGTACGTTGGATTCAACGTCGCGTAACTACTCGAGAGCATTTAGCAGGCATTCATCCTGACTTTGCCAAAGAGGCGGCAACGTTTGAAAAATACACCACACTCTTTGCCGCTGAAGTAGAAACGGCACTTTTGCGCCACGGAAAAAAGATTATTGAAAACGAGTTTGCCGTGCGTCGATTGGCTGACATTTCAATCGATCTTTATGCCATGGCTTGCGTGCTTTCCCGAGCCAGTCGAGAGCGTGAACAGAAAAACGAAAAACTACCCTCAGCGTTAATTGCAAAAGCCTTCTTCCGTAAAGCGCGGCGTAGAACCGCTGAAAACATTCGGAGAATGGGACGTAATGATGACGAACTTGAGTCGAGTATCGTGCAAAAGTTAAAACAAACTGGGGAGTTCCCCGACAGTAGTGTTTTTCTTTGAGAATTAAGTGAAATCGATCGAGGAGCATAGTTGTGTTTGAATCGCTTACAGAAAAATTATTAGGCACCCTAAGAACCATTTCTGGAAAAGGACGCCTTACTGAAGAGACGCTTGACGAAGTTTGTCGCCAACTCAGAACGAACCTAATTGAGGCGGACGTCAACGTTAAGGTCGTAAAGGACTTTGTTCAGACGGTCCGTGAAAAAAGCCTCGGCGAAGTGGTTCAAAAGAGTCTTTCTCCTGAGCAACAATTCATCAAAATCGTCTACCAAGAACTCGCACAGATGATGGGTGGCCAAGCCACCCCCCTTAATTTTAAGGTACGACCACCCGCAATTTTCATGATTGTTGGTTTACAAGGCAGTGGAAAAACGAGCACTGCTGTAAAGCTGGCGCGCCACCTAAAAGAAACACTTAAGAAGACCGTGGTAGGTGCCTCTGTAGATCTTTATCGGCCAGGGGCAATTGAGCAGCTTAGAGTTCAACTTGAAGCTCTTGGCGTCGAGCATATTGAGAACAACGTTACCAACTCCGCCCGTGATCGTGCCATCATGGCCCAGGAAGAGGCTATCCGGCGTCAAGCGGACGTTCTTTTGCTAGACACTGCAGGCCGCCTCCACGTCGATCAGGAGATGATGGACGAGATTCAGGAAGTTGCCCAAGCGCTAAATCCTGCAGAAATCCTTTTGGTAGTCGACGGGATGCTCGGACAGGATGCGGTTCAAGTGGCAACTGCGTTCCAAGAACGACTTCCACTTACCGGTGTCATTCTTACTAAATTGGACGGCGACACTCGCGGTGGAGCCGCCCTTTCTGTCCGTGCCGTAACCGGCTGCCCTATCAAATTTTTGGGCGTTGGCGAAAAAGCGACCGATCTTGAGGTCTTTCACCCCGATCGGCTTGCCTCACGAATCCTCGATATGGGTGACCTCTTGTCACTGGCCGAAAAAGCTCAAGCAACCATCGATCCTGAAGAGGGATTGAAGCTCGCCAATAAAGTGAAGAAAAACGAATTCACGTTGGCCGACTTTTACCAACATCTTCAACAGATCAAAAAGATGGGTTCTTTTGAAAACCTTTTAAAGTTCCTCCCCGGCATGGGCCAGGTGTCCAAACAGCTTCGCCAAATGCCGCCTCCGGACGCTGAGCTTAAAAAAATTGAGGCTATTATCCTTTCGATGACCCCCCAAGAACGAGTCGACCACAATGTCATCGACGG